>DOPS01000051.1:0-10384 GCA_003512645.1 Desulfosporosinus sp. | reverse complement strand
GCATAAGGCCAGTACGGTGCTCCCTGCCCGGTTTCAGGATCTACCGGAGTTGAACGCGCTGTCGAACTTTCTGCACTAATAAAGCGCTCACCTTGCAAACGCGCCTGAAAGACCATTTCCTCGAGAGGCATTCGACGGGATGGATCTCCTTTGACTCCTATAAAGCCCTCTTTCAGCTCGATCCCCTCAGCCGTTGGACAAGAAAACTTGTGAGCAGCATAATCCAGTAAACTAACTTTTGCTTGACGAACTGCTCTTAAAACAGCATTCCCCGTATTGTAGGTTTGTCGAGTCGCGGCGGTTGTCCCCGAATCCGGTGTAGCATCCGTGTCAGCAGAATAGACACAGATATCCTGAGCTTGAAGTCCAAGTTCTTCGGCAACGATTTGAGCATAAATCGAATTACTTCCCTGACCCACGTCGACCGCCCCTGTCAGGACCGTCGCTGAGCCATCATCATGAATTTCCACATAGGCACTCGAGACGTCTGGGAAGCCATTCCCATAACCTGTCCCATACCAGGCACAGCCTAGACCGATTCCCCGCTTTTTCATAACCTGTCCTCCCCCTTTTGGAGATAGGGTGCGATTTTTGCCAGACACTGATCAAGTGGGATGCTACCTGTTAAAACTTGCCCAGTGGCTGTTGTACTTCCCATTTTAAAATGATTGAGTAAGCGAATTTCGAGGGGAGTAATCCCCAACGCCTTGGCCAAGAGATCCATTTGACTCTCATAGGCTAGGACTGTTTGAGCCGCTCCAAAACCACGCATTGCTCCTGAATAGGGGTTGTTGGTGAAGACAGCATAACTATCAATGGACACGTTCGGAATGACATAGGGTCCGGTAGCATGTACGGCAGACTTACGCAAAACATTGATACTCCAGGATGCATAAGCACCAGAGTCTCCAATGATTTTTGCTTCCATGGCCACTAGTTTGCCTTCCTTAGTTGCCCCAGTCTTATAATGCATCCGCATCGGATGGCGTTTCGAATGAGAATAAAACGACTCGTGCCGAAGATTTTCCATTTTTACAGGTCGGAGCGTTGTCCAAGCTACTAAAGCGGCAATAATCTGGAGCGAAATGTCTTCACGTCCTCCAAAAGCCCCGCCAACTGCTAAGGTTTTGACTTGGACTTGGCTAAAGCGGAGTCCTAATGCATGGGCTATTTCGCCTCTGTCATAGTGGGCGTATTGGGTTGCAGTCTGTACTACCATGTGTCCTCGTTCATCTACATAGGCGAGCACTGCCTCAGGCTGCAAAAAGGCATGGTCGACATGTTGGGTATTATAGTCGTTCTCTATCACCACATCTGCCAAAGCCCAACCTTCTTCCATCGTTCCGCGGCGGATTGGCATATGGTAGAGGACATTAGTTGGCTTGATCTCGGGATGAAGAGGGAGCGCCTCTGGCAACATAGCCTGCTCTGGTTCGAAAACCGCAGGTAGCACTTCGTAATCAACTTCAACGAGTTTAGCAGCAGCTCTGGCAATTTCAAGAGTTTCAGCACCTACCACGGCGACTGGGTCTCCGACCATGCGTATATACTCCGCTAAGACCGGATGATCACGGAAAAGCACACCATGGGAATTATGCGGAACATCCTTTGCCGTTAAGACTGTGACCACACCCTCTAACTCCATCGCCTTATCGGTCAGGATTTTGCGAACCCGAGCGTGGGGATAGGGGCTTCGTAGGATGACTCCATAGAGTTGATCCGGCAAATTCACATCCGCTGGGAATCTGGTCTGTCCGAAAACTTTCCCCCACGCATCTTCTCGGATAACACGGGAACCCACTACGTTCGTGTTCATTGTTTTCCCTCCTGAGAAGCTATTTTAACGGCACGCAGGATTTTATCATACCCTGTACAACGACAAAGATTTCCCGACATGGCCACAGATATTTCATCATCACTAGGCTGCGAATTCTTATCGAGGAGGTTTTTAGCAGAAAGCACCATCCCCGGCGTACAAAAACCACATTGTACCGCACCAACTTCGACGAACGCTTTTTGAACCGTATGAGGCTTGTGCCGATTCCCTACTCCTTCAATCGTGGTAATTTCACTTCCATTCGCTTGAGCAGCGAGAACTAGGCAGGAGTTGACGGTTTTCCCATCGATGATAACGGTACAGGCACCACATTCTCCTTCGCCACATCCCTCTTTTGTTCCCATCAGACCTAAGCGATTGCGCAACACATCGATTAAACGTTCCTTGGGATCGATGTTTAAGGTATAGGGCTTGTTATTGACAACTAGTTTCATGTCCATCATGCCTTTAAACCCCCTTCTGGAATGAATGAAGCAAGTGCCTCTCTAAAGACCCCGGCTACCGCTACCCGTTTATACGGAGCTGACGCTCGAGCCCCTAAAGCTTCCCGAACAATCCTTTGTACTTGTTCGACCCCTTTTTCGATCCAAGCCTCATTTATTTCCTGACCGCTCAATTCTTGAGCGAGAGATTCACTTAAGAACGCCCGTCTGCCCACTGCGCCCAAAGCGACTCGGACATCGGTAGCCAGATCACCCTCTATTTCGATTGCCACTGCGACACTGAGACGAGCAATGGCTAAAGCACGTCGTCGACCTAGCTTTGCAAACCCACTTTGTAAACCTTTTAAAGGAATCCTGAATCCCCGGATGAGAGTATCCTGGGTAAGAAGTGGCGTACGACTTAATAATCGTTCTAAAGAAACTACCTCGTCCCCGTTCCCTGAAATTAGCTCAACCTCTGCACCCAATGCTAGCAGCGGTGGTAGACCGTCAGCGGCAGGCGAACAGTTGCCCAAATTCCCACCAAGAGTCGCTTGATTACGAATTTGAGGAGAGCCCATCGTTTGGCAAGCGAGCCAGAGAGCATGGGCATGCTTATCAATAAGTTCGTTTTGTCCCAGTTCAGCAAACGTGGCCATACTGCCAATCTCTAAATACTCTGGCGTTTTCCGAATTAATTTCAGCTCAGAAATTTTGCCGAGATCAATGAGGGCGATCGGCTGAATTTTACCTGTTTGCATATGAAGTACTAGATCGGTTCCCCCAGCCAAAAAGTCAGCCTCGGATGTCCGGGCAATTTCCACAGCTTCTCTCACGCTCTGCGGTTGAAAATACTTCATTTTTTCCCCACCCCCTCAATATTTGAACACAACAAAAAACGACCGCATATAAAACTCTATAAACCATCTGTTGGCTCATAGAGAAGCAATTACGGTCGCCTCGTAGAAACCCCTGACCCTATTATCAGGGATATATGAGAAATAATTTTTATTAAATTCACATTACACTATACAAATTCGCGATGAAATTGAATTATCCTCCCGAGAATAAAAAAAAATAGGATTTTTATAATTACAATTTATCAATATTTTGGAAGCAGGCAATTAAGTTAGGCATCTATAGGTTCTCTTTCAAGCTAAGAGGTTCGAGTAAGTGGCTTGACAGAATACTTAGTAATACGGCACTCCCAATTGCTCGGGCTTTCTCAGAAATTGTCCAACAGTATTCCTCACGCCCCCGAGGATCAATATCTCCAACTTTCACAAACGCTTCAACCGGAGTATCTGTTCGCAATAATCCTCTTAAAACGCCCTTTATCGATGAGAAAATTTTCTCCTTAGCCATTCCATCTTCAATCTCGCCTAAGCAATCCCCAGCCATGATCTGTTCTCCAATGTTTCTTTGCGCTTTGAAGACTCCGGCTTGTGAAGAATAGACGACTCGTTCTTTGGAAAAACCCTCTATAACCCCCGGAATTCCCGTATTTGCCTGAGCAGTTCCAGAATAGATCAATTGGCCTAAGAAATGACCGCGATTCGTCTCAACGACCACATCGACATCGATTTCCGCCGTGAAACCCGGCCCCAATCCAATTGTCAGCTGAGCCATATCTCGCTTGGTCCCTAGGTTTCGTTTGGCCAGGATCGCATCGATCAATATAGAAGGTTTAAGTTCTGGCAACTTCTCTAAATTAGGGTCAACTAAAATAGGTATTTCCCCAGCTTGCCAGGCAACTTCACACTCTTTAGGATGCTCCACTCGGCAAGCGCTAATTCCTTCCACCTGGCATCTACCTTCAGCTACCGCAGTCCCAAAACAGACTGGCCAACGAACCATGAGTGGCTTGGCCACCTCAGTCATTACGACTCTAAACCCTGCTCTAGCCAAAGTCCAAGCTACTCCAGAGGCTTGTTCTCCAGCTCCACGCACCAATACGACCGGTCCATTCATAACGAGATTCTTTGTCATCGGCTCGTTTCTCCTTACTAGTATCCTTTAGCAAATCCTTTACCCAAATCCGCAAACAGTATCTTTCTAGTGAACACAACACAAAAACCTTCTGTTTCAATACTTCCTGCTTAGGTCTAATGCACCGTTCAACTCACTCCTACGCTAAAGGAGCTCAAGAATGGATGGAAATGTCTAGCGATTAAGATTAAGTTTAAGTAAGGCTCGGTATTCTTCGGGTGTGTCAACATCTTGAAATATGTGTTCCTCCACTGGAAACTTGCTCCATCGTTCTGGGTAGCGATATAAGACTTCCCTGCCGCCTTGTTCCCCCTTAAGCTCCAAAAGTTCAGATAGATAACGCCGGTGGAAAAATACTGGAGATCCAGCCTTCTCTCCCGCCATCGGTACTAGAAAGTCTGGTTGAGTAGCGAAGACTGCCTGTAGGCAGGCGGACAGACATTGAACCGATATGCCCACTTGGTCACCAGGTAAAAATCCGACCTCTTGCACCTCTGGGTTTAAGTCTTGCAAGCCCATACGGATTGTCTCCGCTAGAGGTTGCGGGCCCGGTGCCTGGTACCATATTCCACCGAAGGACTTAAATCTAGCTATACCCTTTGGCGGAATATATCTCTCAATCGGCTGTCTAGCTACAACAAAAACCTCAGCCTTCGTGTGCTGTAGTTCAATTCCCTCTAGGACAGTCTGTAGAACATAAGCGAGCACCGTGGCTTCTTTCCATGGTAGTGCCAGCTTATCTTGCCCCATTCGGGTGGCTAGCCCCGCAGCCATTACCACAAATCGCACCACTGAATTACTCCCTCCTTGGCATTCCCTACTGCAAGTCGCAAATGAATTGGTTTCTGTTTAAGATGATTAGCTTCCGCTTTAAGTTCAGCCCATTTGTGAGAAAGATCTCTTAAAAGATCGATATCTCTTACTAATTCATGATTGTCAGTCAGATCTGGCGTTTCTGCTAATCCTCTGGGACTGTTCAAGAAAATGACCCACGAAAGATTCTCATATTGGGGAGCAAAAACAGGAGATCTCAAGAAATAGCGCCAGGCGCTCTCAGCGTTCAAAACACGCCCAATAAGGTCCGCGCACCTTTTAGATCGGTGAACTTGATCTGGCTGTAGGACGTTTCCCCATAAACCCCGATCCAAGACTAGCACCGCACAATCTGATCGCAAAGGAATCTGGGGCTCATGGGACTCCCAGCACTTCAAACGAAGCCCCCGAGCCCCATCTCCCTCAATCACCCAAAACCGTTTATGCAAGTTAGGGACGATTCTTAAACTAACACTTAAACTTACACTTGCACCTGGACTTGCATGGCACCCCAAAGAAAGACGATCCGCGTCGATGGCTGCATCGACCGCTTCAACTGATGGACCGATCCATTTTCCGCTTTTATCCTCTACCGTGACATACCAAAAACAAGCACCATCTTGTTCCTCTGGCGGATCAGCACTTTTCCAAATGTTCATGTGTTGCTCTGGAAAAACTTTTGTCGTCGTCGTAGCAATCACCTGCTGTCCAGCCGACTTAAGTTCCTGAGTGATCGAGCGCAAACAGGTTGTTTTCCCTCCAGCTCCTATAAACGTTACAACCTGTACACGTCTAATCATATCCCACAAACTACCAGATATGCAACCATTTCTTGACCAAATGTCTGAACTAGTCACTTTCTTCTCCTAACCTAGAGGCAATTCACTCAATTTACCCTCTACCTATAAATTCTACTCTGTTGTAGAGGCAATTCATGAATTGCTCCTACTTCTTATAAGGGGTTCCCTGTAAGGGAAGGGAACATCTAAGCTTGCCATCAAACTTATAATAGGCTGAAGCAACCGCTGGTGCCGTTGGAATAGAGGCAATCTCACCTACTCCTTTGGCGCCATAAGCCAGTGGAGAGGAATTCTTTTCAATAATCACCGATTCAACTTCGGGCATTTCAGTCGAACGCAGGAGTCCTAACTTGGCATACTTAGTGGTTGGTACACCATTTAGAAGGGGGAAATCCTCACGCAAAGCATATCCTAATCCCATACATACCCCGCCTTCGATCTGCCCTTCTATCGCTTTCGGATTGATGGCCCTTCCCACATCGTGGGCAGCGACAACTTTTTCTACCAATCCCTGCTCATTTAATAATACCACATGAGTTGCGTAACTATAAGCCACGTGACTAATCGGGTTTGGCTTATCCGAATCCATAGGGTCAGTTTCCCCCAAGTATTCTCCATCAAATTCGTATCCATCTAAATCCTCAAACGAGGAATTATGCATGGCTTGTTGTAATTTAAGGGCAGCTTGACGCACTGCCTCACCACTAAACATAGTCTGGCGCGAAGCGGTTGTCGTACCAGAATTAGGCGTCATACAGGTATCCGGGGCTCCCACTTCAATCAGTTCTATCGATAACCCGGTAGCTTCATGGACGATCTGAGTTGCGATCGTAGCAAAACCCTGTCCAATGCAAGCAGCGCTTGTCAGCACCAGTGCTTTGCCATTCATGATTTTTATTTTTACCCGCCCAGTATCAGGTAGACCCACTCCAATTCCCGTATTTTTCATGGCACAAGCAATTCCGGCAGCATGAGGGTGGGATTCATACACTTCACGAACTGCACGTAGAGTTTCCTTGATTGCTGTTCCTTCGTCCGTGATCTGACCTGTGGAATTTACCATTCCTGGTTCTAAAGCATTGAGGTATCGAATTTCCCAAGGCGAAATCCCAACCTTTTCAGCTAAGAGGTCCATATTTGTCTCAGCGGCAAAAGAGGACTGCGGGACACCGAAACCTCTAAAGGCGCCTGCCGGGGGATTATTGGTATAAACACATTGCCCTACAATATCGACATTCGCTAATTGATAAGGACCGCTAGCATGGGTACAAGCCCTTTGCAGAACCGCTGTACCTAAGGAAGCATAGGCCCCTGTATCTGCCACAATTTTGGCGACCATGGCCGTGAGTCTACCTTCTGCATCACAACCAGTTGTAACTTCCATTTCCATGGCGTGCCGCTTAGGATGAACTAAGATGCTTTCTTGGCGAGTAAACGTGAGCTTGACAGGTTTCTTCGTTTTAATCGCTAACAAAGCAGCGTGATGCTGGACGCTCAAATCTTCTTTACCGCCAAACCCGCCGCCAACCAGCTTGCTTATCACACGTACTTTTTCTGCGGGAAGGCCGAGCATTGCCATAATCCCATGTTGATCGTCATAAACGCTTTGATCTCCAACATAAACCGTAACGCCCCCATCTTTCTGAGGGATAGCTAAAGCACTTTCCGGTTCCATAAAAGCGTGTTCAGTAGGTGGAGTTGTATAGCGATTCGTAACGACATGAGCGGATTTAGCTAACGCTTCCTCAGTATTCCCTCGTTTAACCTTGGTCGTGCTCAGCAGATTCCCTTTCTGGTGAAGACGTGGAGCTTGATCTGCTAGGGCTTCAGTCGGACTGAGAATAGGTTTGAGCTCTTCATAGTCCACTTTAATCAAGTCCAAGGCTTCTCTGGCTTGTTTTTTCGTTTGAGCTGCTACTATGGCAATAGCATCACCGATATACCGTGTTTCTTCTCCAATCGAAACCATGGTCGGCCAATCATGAAAAATATGACCGTGAGAGCGGTCTGCCGGAATGTCCTCTGCGGTTAAGGCAGCTTCCACACCTGGATAAGCGCGTGCTGCAGAGACATCAATGTTTTTGACAAGAGCCCGAGGGTATTTGGTCCTTAGAACCGCTGCGTAAAGCATATTATCGACATGCATATCATCAACATATTCACCCGTTCCCATAGCCTTTTCACGAGCATCCACACGTTGAACACTTGTACCAATTCTAGCCCCAGGTTGTAAAGACTTAGGGTATATTTCCCCTCGTAATACTTGAGCAGCTAAGAAAATACCTTGCTCAATCTTTATATACCCTGTGCAACGACAAATATTGCCACGAATACTCTGTTTAATTTCCTGGGATGTGGGGTTATCATTCTTATCAAGTAAGGCTTTGGCGCTGATGATCATACCAGGTATACAAAACCCGCATTGAACTGCGCCGGCTTCGGCAAATGCCCAGGTATAAGCTTCCTTTTCACGTTCAGATAGTCCTTCTACCGTGAGGAGTTTTTTTCCGGATGCTTTGGCGACTGTTAATATGCAGGCTCGCATCGCTTTGCCATCAACCAGCAACATGCAAGCACCACAAGCGCCTTCTCCACACCCGTTCTTCAAGGAAGTAACCTGAACTTCGTCGCGTAAATAATCTATTAGGTTCATATCCTCTTGCACAGAGTAAACTGTGTTATTAATATCAATGTTATACATTTTCCTCAACCTTTCTCTTAAGGAATGGCTTACGGGGTAAATAGTTTCCCATGGGTTTTTCTTCAATAAGACGCCCGTTTTGAACAACTTGCTTACCGCGTAAAAACACCTGAGTCGCTTGACCGGTCTGTTTAAACCCTTCGAAAGGAGTATAATCGACGTTTTGATGCAGTGAATCAACCGTAATTACGGATGAGATGCGCGGATCCCAGACCACCAGGTCTGCATCGCTTCCAGGAGCAATGGTTCCTTTACGAGGAAACAGTCCAAATAATTTTGCCGCATTCGTTGAAGTTAGGGCCACGAATTCATGAATTGATAATTTTCCAGTCATTACCCCATAAGTGTAGAGCAAACCCATCCTAGTTTCCACTCCGGGCGCTCCATTGGGGATTTTACTAAAATCGTTAACACCTAACTCTTTTTGTCCTTGATAGTTAAACGCACAATGATCCGTCGCCACAATATCCAAAATCCCCGTTTGCAGACCTGACCATAACTCTTGCTGATGGTCAATGGGGCGTAAGGGTGGAGAAATCACATACTTAGCACTATTAAACCCTTCTAAGTTGTAATAGCTGTCGTCTAGCAAAAGGTATTGTGGGCAGGTTTCAGCATAAACCTCGATTCCTTTCAGCTTAGCCTTCGTCACTGCTTGGAGCGCACCCTTGCAGGTGAGATGGACTATATAGAGAGGAGCTTTTGCAATTTGGGCAAGGGCAATAACCCTGGCAGTCGCTTCCTCTTCTGCTTCCGGAGGTCTAGTTAAGGGGTGATATTTCGGCGAAGTTTTTCCTTGAGCGACAGCCTCGTGGACTAAATCATAAATGACATCCCCATTTTCACAATGAACACAAACAAGTGCGCCACTCTCTCCAGCATGGCGTAAAGCTTGTAATAAAGCACCGTCATCCACTTGCAAGATATTTTTATAGGCCATATAGAGTTTAAAGGATGGCACACCTTCCACTTGAACTAAATCCGTAATTTCTCGCGCTATTTGTTCATTCCAATCTGTGATGGCCATATGAAATCCATAGTCCACATAACACTTACCCTCGGCCTTGGCATGCCAATTTCCCAAAGCTGCCTTCAGGGTTTCTCCTTTAAACTGAGTGGCAAAATCAAGGATGGTCGTTGTCCCACCCAGTACTGCTGCTTTCGACCCCGTGAAAAAATCATCCGCTGTAGAAAACGTTCCCATCGGCAGGTCAAAGTGGGTATGCGGATCAATCCCCCCCGGAAATAAAAAGCAGCCATCCACATCTATCGCCTGATCTCCAGGTTGCTTGATCTCGTAGCCTATGGCCACAATTCTCTCGCCTTCAATGCGGACGTCTGCTTGATACATATCTGCAGCCGTAACTATCGTTCCACCGTTTAACACTATACCCATATATATTTCTCCTTTAAGCCAATCTGGAAACTCAATTTAGTTGGGTTCTATACTTAATTGAGTTCTGTTTAACTTATTCAAAGATCGCAACTACGCTGCTCAATTTCGAACCACGAACCTCGAACTTCGAAAATAGGCGCAGAGTGCTTCCCTTATGGGAACATCTCTGCGCTCTTTTTTTCAGCTCAGAATCAATTTTTAACATTAGTTTACTTATTTCTTAATAACTGTACCAGTCTTGCCGTTAATTCCGTCCTTTGCTTTTTCAAGAAGCGTAATGAGAGCTGTGCGATTGTCTCCTGAAGCTGCAAATTCAACTGCTGCCTGAACCTTTGGCAACATAGATCCAGGTGCAAAATGCCCTTGGTTCATGTATTCTTTTGCTTCGTCTGTTGTAATGCTCTCAAGCCATTTTTCGCCAGGTTT
>DOPS01000306.1:110607-113742 GCA_003512645.1 Desulfosporosinus sp. | reverse complement strand
AAAAGCCTCCATTACTTTACTTATCTCAAATAACTACATCGCAATTTTTCTGTCTGTGTTTTTATTTATTTTTTGGAATATGTCCATTCGAGCAATTGGAATCAGCCAAGCGGGGATATCTATCCTGAGTTCTTGCCCTCTATTACGGCGATTGATTCCGGGTACGATTAAACGGGAGTGGTTAGTAATGGAAACTTGTGCTGACAAGGCACTCGCCATTATTAAGATGAGAGAGCATTGTAAGGCAGAAAAAGCATTGGGACCTGTGCTTTTTCTACCTTACAATGTATGGTGTAATATGACAAAGGGAAGAAGGGGGTTGGCACGATGGAGACAATTCCTAACCCATTAGTGGGCAAAATCGTAGAATCAGTAACTCGCGATTATCCAGAAGAACAAAGTGTGAACTATAACATGTATGCAACTGGTAATAAAGATATTGAGATATCCAAGAAAGTGAAACAAAGTGTTGGAGAAAAAATTCCACTATATGAAGTTCGGCTATTTGGTTCGCGGGCGCGAGGGGAAGCTAGCACTGATTCAGACCTTGATCTATATCTGGAAACCGGGCCAATATCACGAGAGCAAAGGCGTATAATCAGCGATTTGGTCTGGGAAATTGGTTTCGAGAATGACATAGTAATTTCACCTTTGGTTATTCCACAGAGTGAGACAAGAAATGGTGCATTTTCCGTTTCTATACTTTGTAAAGCAATTAAAACTGAGGGGATTTCAATATGACGGAAAACCCGATACAGGGCAGAAGTTGCGAAGAATCTTTTGGACTTAGGAATGGAGATTTCAAAGATAGCTAAAGCAACAGGTATGACGGAAGACGAAGTAAAAGATTGAGACTACTGACCGAGGGAGGGGTCTGCTCCCTATAGGCACCCTTAAGAGCAATATAGCGTAAACTTATGGGTACACTTCGGACAAGTCACCTGGAGTGTTCTTTTTTTGTACTATTTATGTACCTATAAAACGGCACTTAAGACGTGGCGTGGCTTAGATAACTATAAACTTGATACGGTTTTCAAATTTCTAAACCATGATTTTGCCCATCATAACGCCTTAGAAGATGCCATCGCCTGTGGCAATGTTCTATTATCAGCCTTATCTGCCAGGGGAGTGACCACAATAAAAGAGCTCGCGGCTCTTGTGGGAATGAGGCTTGGTAAATTGTACACAGGAGGATATAACCCGTGCAGCATAGCGAAGCGAACATGTAAAAAGGCTTAGAATCTCGTCTACTAGATATATGATTAAGTTCTTGGACTTAGGAGGGAAAAAATGCAAATATGCTGTACAAAAAAACTAAATGACGAGATGGGGATAGTGCCTGGAAAAGGAACTGAAGAAAACGATTTATTTTGTTGGAGCGTGCATTTGATCACTGTGAAGCGCAGAAAGACACTTGTCGCAGTCAATGACAGCAATCGATATGGATTTGTTCTGCATGGTTTGAAAGCAAAAGATTTCAAACACATAAATGAGTTACTTATCCAAGGAATTAGAAATTGCTTGAGAGATGAGCAAATAAAGAGCGAAATCATCGAAAGGTATTTGCATGTAGCTGGAGAGTTAGTTTTCTCTAAGACCAGAGGTGCTAAATATGTTGCTCGCCTCAATAAAGCCTGTGAACGGGTAAACATATTTGAGGATAGCTTAGAAACAAAGGAACTTTATCAGACTAATGTTGCCAAAAGGATGAATAATGAACTCATGAAAATCACCCAGGAATCTGATTATACATACCCACATGCCCTTTTATACAGAGATTTCAAGCTTTTTGCCGGGGAAGAGATCGTTAAGTGTGAGGCAGTCGATATAATGGTCAAGCTGAATTTAGATCGCCACACAGCCTGGAGACGAGTTATTACTCCTGTAGATATTACGTTCAAACAGCTTCATATCATATTACAAGCAGTTTTCGGTTGGAAAAGTTATCATATGTATGATTTTAATATTTTGGACGAGGCAAGTAAGTGCGTTTCAAAGGTGATTAGTGAATTTGAAGAAGTTTTTGAACCAAGGCCGGACTGCCCAATGCGTTTAGATTCAGAGGTTAACTTCTCGGAATATGCCAAGCAGCCTTATAAAATAACTTATTGCTATGATTACGGCGACAACTGGGAGCACGAAATTACCATTCGAGGGACAAATACTGAGTATAATAAAACCTATCCGGTTTGCTTAATGGGGGAAGGTAATGCACCACCGGAAGATGTGGGGGGCATTCCGGGATACGTAGAATTTTTAAAAATCATGGCAGATCCGAACCATGTTGACTATGAAACGATGCAGAAGTGGGCTCAGAGCCAATGGTATAGAAGCTTTGATATGGAATTAATCAATAAAAGGTTAGAAAATATCTTGCGTGTATAGTGTTTTAGTCGATGGATTAATATGTGATCCATGGGAGTAATACAGGGCCAAATGTCATACGTAAGGCTCAGCAGGGCGATGATGAAGAGTTAAATGATTCACGGGAATGATTTAGAGGATAAAAGCGTCTGAAAGGAGCCGTATTCATGAAATGTAAAAAGTGCAAATCAATAGAATCTACTATTCATGTGGCAAATGTCGGTGATTTCTGTTTGGATTGTCATAATGATTATATGGTTGAGTTACTTGGTGTAAGCAAGATGGATGACTTTCAAAAAATTATATCAGGCTATGATGCCGATGGGATTATACATCGATTTGAGATTTCAAATATGATTGTGCCAGGGTTTTCCGTATGGAAAGCAGAAGAAATGGGGGGTGGTTATCAGTTTGAGATACTCGTAAAGCCTGAAGAAAATCAGGCAGTGGCAATCGAACATTTGCATCAGAAGATATTGATTGGTCTTGGATATAAAACGCTTACACATTTGTCGGATAGGGATTTTATAGATAATGCAATTCAAATCGACAAGGGATATAGTCTTAATAGCGTTGGAACATGCCGGATTCAACATGCTGAAGAAGAAAATCAAGTTTATCTGGTTATAGATGGAAAGGATATTCCTTTACATGATTTTGGACGGGCGCTCACAGCTTTTGAGGGTTTTAATATGGATTTTCAGATGAGGGATCTGTCCGAAGAAGTCCATGGAAAAGATACGGTACTTAGAAGGGTAAGTATCAATCCGG
>DOPS01000306.1:88209-110567 GCA_003512645.1 Desulfosporosinus sp. | reverse complement strand
GAATGAAAAAGCGACTTATATCCGTTGAACATGATACGGATGATTTCCCTGATTATCTTTTGAAGATGATTGACCAAGTGATTGGAACTACTTAATGTCATATAGATTCTACTCCTTTTGTTGAATTCATGCTCCGCGTGATCCGAGATGCTTTAAATGATCTTATGCAAACCGAACAAGTTCGCGAGCAAGTTACCGATTAAGTTGCCGATCAAGTCGAGCGCCTGATGCCCGCCATAGGCAGCGAAACGCTGTTCGCAAAAGAGTTTTTGGAGTGGCTTGGACTTAAGCACCATCCAACGTTCAGCAACAATTATTTGCGCCCCGCGTTGGAACTTGGCTTGATTGAGATGACTGTTCCTGACAAGCCAAACAGCAGCAAACAGCAGTATCGGGCTGTAAAACGAAATAATGGATGTTAATCTAATTTAAATTGTGTGAAGAAAGGAACGCAACATGGCTAGTAATATAAAAAAGGATGCAGAATGGGTTGAAGCAAAAAAGAAATGCAGACTGAACGACGAAACCCTGAAAATGGCCAGAGAGATGGGATTAAATCCAAGAAGTCTGATCAAAAATATCCCCAGCCCAAGCCAACAATGGAAGGCACCTGTGAGTACTTGGATTCGAGAAATGTATCAAGAACGCCTGGATAAGGCACGACAGAAAAAGGAACGGAAAGAGATTTCAACGGAGTGATGGTCAAAGATTTGTCCACCCCATGTGATATCCCTAAAGACTATAATAATGGGTTCAATAGGGAGGGCGAAAAAAAAGACGGGTTGTTATCCCGTCATCTTACGTATAGTTGTGCCATGAATTCATCAACTGACTTTGTTATTTTGCAACGCCCAAGGTTTCTATGAGTTCTTTGTAGAGTATCAAAATCTTTAGCACCATATACTCCGACACTTGCCCTTGGAATAGAAGCCTTTATTCTTTTATAAACGGATTTCAGTTCGATCGTCGACCCAAGTTCGAGGATATCAGTTTCAGACTGAATACGACCAGTTGAGTATATATATAGTTTCGACATTTTAATCAGCCTCCACACAATTTGCTTGAAATGCCTTCTCATAAAGGTAGTCAACGTATGGCTTAAGCGGTTTGCTTAAAGGAACGGATGGAATTTGCTCCAGCCAAGTTCGTAAATTTGTTGCATAATCTAAAACATCAGGCATTCCTGCCCATTGATTTATACAGGTCCCATGCCACAAAATTTCTCCTCGAGGAGGAGGGCTTAAGACCGCCCATCAACAGCATATCCGGCATGGGAACAGTGGCAGCCGAAGGTTTATACAACGCTGCCCAAGAAAAACCCTTCAATTCCGTAGAGGATGTCAAGAAACGGGCTAAAATCGGGAATGCTACCATCGATTCACTTCGGAAATTTGGCTGCTTTAAAGGAATTCCGGAAAGTGATCAGATGAGTCTTTTTGATGTAATTTAATGAGACACCTTCCGGCAAATCACAGACCGTCCGGATATCGTCGTCCTCGATCCGCCCCGGGCCGGGGCACACAAAAGAGTGCTGGAGCGATTGCTGGAATTGGTGCCGGATCAGATCATCTATGTCTCCTGTGATTCGGGGACTTTGGCACGGGATCTGGGGATACTGCAGAGCGGGGGATATCGGGTGGCTGAGGTGCAGCCGGTGGATAATAACGATAGGTAAGGATTTGATGTTTATAGACATGATACTTAGGCCGTTTTACTAGTATAAAGCAAAACTATTTGAAGCCGTCTCAAAAATGTGACGGCGTTTTGTATTTTACGGAGGTGAAAGCATTTAATATCCCTTTTATCCACTTCCAAGACCTCCACTTAATTATCTATGCTTGACCCACAGCAGTACCAATTTTATGGTAATAAGAATTTGTGATGCTCAAGTACAATATTAAGTAGCAGTATCTAAGACAACCTTTCCACATGCTTTTCGTAAACGATTCGACACCGCCAACACCACGCACAAGGTTTAATTCATCACCCGGTTGTGGTCCCAGTCCTAACTAATGGCCGTTTCAGTTGAAATGCTTAACAATCAAATCAAATTCAATAGGGGAATTTGTCAAAGTTTATTGAAATTTAAAAGATCTTATGGTAATCTTTAATTATAATTCATGAAAATTCCATCCCGACCAAGTCGCGAAAAGGCAAACCTAACGAAAGTTAGGGACGCAAAGTTACGGGTCTTCCACGTTTAGGGTGATGATCGCCGGACTACCGAACACAGGCATTTTGGGAATCTCGTCACTGCCTGCTGGGTAGTGACGATTTGCTTTTTATAAGGGGGTGGTTGTATGAACTTCCGAATTAGACCTTTACAAGCTCCATCAACATCGGTAGGACAAGCTTCAGAACAGGATTTATTTGACGCTAATGGTAGGTTGCTATTAGAAAAGGGCAAACTTATTTCACCAGAAATTCTGCAGGCTATCCGTAAACAAGAAGCCTATAGTGTTACTTCTAATTGGACGAATAGGCCTTGTATGTCTCTATCGAAGGATCATCATAAATCATTGAATTTATTAAACCACCTCTATGACGAAATTAATTTAATTCATGTGGACTATTTATCTAAGGGGAAAGTTATTTTAAACCGGGTTCTTATCGACATGGAAAATGGATCATTCTCTTTTGTTAACTTCAGCACACTAGAGACGTACGATAAGCTTACTTATATTCATTCCATTAACGTGGCCTTATTGGCGGTCGTAATTGGGATGCATATGGGTTATGCCCAAGAAGTGCTTCACAATTTGGCTCTAGGAGCTCTTCTTCACGATTGGGGCAAGTTAAGCGTTCCCAGCGAAATACTAAATAAACCATCAGGTTTAACATTGTATGAATTTGACTTAATTAAACAACATCCAATTTGTGGTGAACAAATGTTACGCTGGAGTAAATTACCTGGGGAAGTAGTCAAAGTGGTACGTCAACACCACGAACGGTGGGATGGGCAAGGATATCCAGATGGGTTAAAGGGAGAGGACATTCACCGAAACGCCCAGATTGTAGCACTGGCGGATGTTTTTGACGCCCTGACGGAAGACCGTCCTTACAGGCGGGCTTTACCCCCTTATCACGCCTTAGAAATGATTTTTTTGAGCATAAATAAGAATTTTTCCCCGGACGTTGTTCATGCATTCAGGAATTGTTTAGATATCTATCCGGAAAACTCCACTGTAACCTTAAACATCGGAGAAATGGGAATAGTTATCGCAGTTTCACCCGGACTGCCCACACGTCCAACTGTACTTATTTATAAGCAGCAAGGTAATCAGATCGAAGAAAAGAAAATTGTAGATTTGCGTGATGATCTTGCCCTATCGATTAAGGCCATTGATTTTGATGGTTCTCAAATGTCTAAGAAAATGGCAAGTCAGAAAATCAGCAAAATCATTAATGGAGGGTTCTTAAAGATTGAAGCCGATATTGCCGATGATAAAGGTATTTTAAATTTATCCGGGGTCTTGGACATTTCCGCAGTTGAGGCTTTCAAGTCCAGTCTGAATTCTTTTGAGGGAATAAATTGCCTTGAGATAAATCTTGGCGGTATTACTTTTGTTGATTCAACCGGGATAGGTGGGATTATTGAAATAGTTAAGAAATCAAAGGAACAAAATATGTTTGTCCGATATAAGAATATACCCAAATATATCTTTGAGCTTTTTGCGATTTTAGGCGTTCCTGATCTCTGTGGCAAAGAAGCGTTCGAGTGGTTGCCTGAGTGAATTCTATTACTACGGAGGGTGATGGTATGCGGGCTGTGTCGATTGAAAAGGTTGAACCCGGAATGCAAGTAGGCAGAGCCATTTACGGGGCCAGTGGGGAAACACTGTTGGCCGCCGGGGTTATATTAACTTCAAGATACATTGACAGGCTTAAAGAGTTAGGGCTAGTCGCTCTGTATATAGTTGACGAGTCCGTGGGCGATTTACAAGTCGATGACGTGGTTTCCGAAAAGACCAGGTTAGAAGCAATTAAAGTTACTAAAAAAGCTATGGAAAACATTAGGCTGAATCCTACTCTTAATCTGGCCAGCATTAATGAGGCGGTTAATGATATCATCAATGAGTTGCTGAACAACCGTGACATGATGGTGAACTTGGTTGATATTCGTGCGATGAATGATTACACCTTTGGGCATAGCGTTAATGTTGCCATTCTCTCCCTTATTACCGCCATAACAATGGGCTTTGACAAGGATAAATTAAGAATAATTGGAGCTGGCGCGCTATTTCATGATGTTGGAAAAATTGCTGTCCCGGAAAATATTCTTATTAAGGCTACGCCGTTAACTGATGATGAAGAAGAGTTATTCAAACAACATACGACTATCGGGTTCAATATCTTGCGTAAAATCGAAAGTTTTAGTTTGCAGGTTGCTCATGTTGCACTCCAGCATCACGAGCGCTACGATGGCCAAGGATATCCTCGACAGTTACGAGGGGATGAAATTAATGAATTTGCCCGAATTGTAACCGTTTCAGATTTATATGACAGATTAAGCAGCGGTAGGGCGGGTCGTGCACGCCTTTCGTCGTTACAAACTGTGGAATTAATCATTGCCAACAGCGGGAAATTCTTTGACCCTGAAGTCGTAGAGCATTTCATACATACCATTGCCCTTTTTCCAGTAGGGACACTGGTCATGTTAAATACGCAGGAGAAAGCTGTGGTTGTTGAGACCATCAAAAAATACCCAACAAGGCCAAGAGTGAGGCTGCTGATGAACTCGCAGGGGACCAGAATTAATCCTCCTTATGAGATGGAGTTGGCTTCTAATCTGGACTTCTATATAATCCGGATATTAGAAGAAGGTGAACTGTGATGTCGGAAGTAAGGAAGGACAAACTCCTTTACCGAATCTGTTCTTTATTGCTTAAGGCTCATGAAGAACCTGGAGTATTTGAACAGATTGCCGAACAACTGTGCAGAAACTTACAGGTATCTTGCTGCAGCATTTGGTTGGCTAAGCCTAACGGCGGAGTCGGTCAGCAACGACTGGCTTTTTCTGTAGCTGAGGACAACTTGCCCCCTGATCTTCCGACACTGGATTTCAAGGCAACCTTACAGGCTATGAAAAGAGAGGGAGCTTTGAAGTGGCAGGAATCACAGGTAGATATGGAAAAACAAAGATTATTGTCTCTAACTAAACCACTCTCTAGCCATGGGGATGTTGTTGGAGCTATTTGCCTCTGGTCTGTTGACGGGGCTGTTGATAAAAATGTTATTTCTTCAGTTAATTTAATTGCTGCCGACTTGGCTCTAGGATTACATAATTACCGGAACTTCTCCGTTCTTAACCAAAGGCGTCTCAACAAAGAGTTGGAGATCGCTAAGCAAATACAAACCTCCTTCTTACCCAAGAAAGCACTTCAACACGCGGGTAACACTATTGCCTTTCAATCAATGACTGCCCATGAAGTGGGAGGCGATTATCTGGATTTATTTCGAACTCAAAACAAGTTATTGGGAATTGCGTTAGGGGATGTCATGGGAAAAGGAATCCCGGCGGCTTTATGGGTGGCTATGTCAAGGGTAACTTTACGTACAGTAGCTAAAAGTGGTGCCCAACCGCATGTGGTGCTTGAAGAAATCAATAGAACGCTTTATGGTGACCTGGTTGAGCAAGGGACTATTGTAACTTTACTTTATGCTCTTTATGAACCTGTTAAGAAAGTTCTTCTTTTATCGAATGCTGGACATCTTCCACCGCTTGTGTTCCATAGCACAACCGGTCAGTATGAGTTATTGAAAGTAAAAGGTCCCTACATAGGGGGCATTGAAAATAGAAAATACCAATTAGTGGGGGTACAGTTAATGGCTGGTGATGTTGTGCTTTTTTATAGCGACGGCTTAACAGAAGCGACTAACTCTAACGGTGAACAATTCGGGATACATAATGTTGTTGACATCGTAGGTAAGAATTCTCTTTTTGACGCCCAGCAAATCGTTGACAGTTTAACGCTTCATATTAGCCAGTATATTGGTAATTGTCAGCAGGAGGATGACATTACCTTTGCGTGTTTGAAAGTGAGATAAATCCTGAGGGGTGAAAGCATGGCTATAGATAAAGACTCAATGATTAAAGAGCAAACCCACAGGGGTAGTTTTCTAAAAGCAAAATCAAAAAGGCAGTTCGGCAGGTCTACAGATCAAGAAACTAATGACGAGGACCAAAACGGTACTGTCATGCTTAGTAACGGCCAGGTCATAGTATGTAATCCCAAAGGATACGGTAAATTTCCTACTATAAGCCGAGGCTCGAATGTGGAAGTTCTGATAAACGGTGAAAAAATAACCAGTTCTACTGTTGTCAATGAAGGTGATCAAATTGAAGTACAGGTTGTTAATATGGAACCATCTTATTCGCTCGATCTTAAAGTAACAAAAGACAAAATGAAAGCCTTATTAAGGCTTGAAAAGAAACCCGGTAAACGTAATGCGATTGAAGATGTTCCCAGGTCGTTGGAGGTATGCATTTCGGCGATGTGCCTACAGGAAATATGGCCGGAGGTCGAGCTCCAGCAAGTGCTGAATTTACTACACGAGAGCAAGGTCATTTTTGGTATTAGAGAAGATGCTATTCAAGAAGCAGTTGCTTTTCAAGGAAAAGAAATCTCCATAGTGGCTGCGGTAGGTCAGGAACCAACCGGGGTACAGGATTCCCAAATTGTTTATACTTTCCAAAAACAAGTTGCTAACCAAGACAGTCATTTTCAAAGTGGAAAGGTGTTATCGGTTTCAATCGGCGAGGTCTTGGCTGTAAAACAACCCCCAGCAACTGGATATCCGGGGATCGATGTTACTGGAGAGACTGTACCTCCACGTCAGCCTAATGATGAACCAATTCTTATTAAAAGTGGAGTACGTTTAATTAACGATGGGACAGTAGCTGTGGCTAGTATCTCAGGCAAACCGGTTTTGGACGGCTCCGTTCGCAAGTATCTATCGGTTGATCCTGTTTATGTTGTAATCGGAGATGTGGGGATTAATACAGGACACATCAGCTTTAAAGGGAATATTGTTATCACCGGGAGTGTGTTAGACAATTTTAGTGTTGATGCCGGGGGAAGCATTGAAGTCTGGGGAGATGCCATGCTTGCTACCCTATATGCCAACCGGGAAGTAGCAATTCATAAAAATGCTATCTCGGCTAGGATCCAAGCGGGTGGTCTGTCAGTAAACTATAAGCAGATCTTGCAGATGCTCCGAGTGCTCCAAAACCGTCTGGAAAGTATGTTCAATGCTGCAAGGATTCTTAAGAGTCAGCCGGCTTTTTCCACTGCTGATCTACAGGCCAAAGGTGAAGGGCAACTTGTTCAACTGTTGATTGACTTCAAGTACAAAGATATACCAAAGATAATAACCGCTTTTGTCCAGACATTATCTGAGGTAAACAAAGCCTTGGACCCGTTGATTTCGGAAGTTGCCACCGAACTGAAGGATAAACTTTGCAACTTAGGGCCTTTGCGTATGAAAGAACAAGCAGAAGTTGAGATGCTCATTGCCAATGTACAGAAGGCAGTTGAAACTGTAGAGTGGCTAATTTCTACTAAAGTTAATATTACAGTAAATTATGTGCAAAACAGTCTCTTAAGGACCACCGGGGACATCATTGTTACAGGGCAAGGCAGTATTGCTTCGGAACTGGAAGCTGGAGGCAGTATTTTGATCCCCAATGGCAAAGTCAGAGGGGGTCGGCTTATCGCCCGGGACAAAATAAAAATATACGAGCTTGGTTCGCCGACCGGTGATTCGGGAGTTAACATTCAGTTGCTGGATAATTGCTGCATGGAAGCTAAATTTGTACATCCGGTAGTAACAATAGAGCACGGTACCGAACGTCTCCTCATTCAAGAGAATTACCGTTATTTACGGGCGTGGGTGAATGAGGAAGGTTACCTGAAGCTTGAAGGGGTTGCCCAGAAATAAGAAGGAGGAATAAGTTAATGATGCTTGAAATTAAATCGGAAATCATAAATAAAGTAGCTACGCTTCAATTTGACGGGGTTCTAGATATTTCGACAGTTGATTCGGTTCAGACATCTCTGAGTAAGCTTATAGATGTGCATGAGGTCATTTTGGATTTTGAAATGGTTAAGTTTGTCGATTCTACGGGTATAGGCACAATAAGTAAAATTCTTAGAAAACTAGCATCTGAAGGAGTTATTGTGACAATCAGGAATATTCCGGCAGTTGTGTTTGAGGTTTTTGAAATCCTTGGTTTGCCGGAAATATTTGGTGAAGAAGTTTTTCAGATAAAGAAGAGTTAAGTTGAGATTTTTCCTTAGCTTGAGGAGAATACGATGGGCAAAATAAGAGAAATTAGAATGTGGTATCAAAGCAGCATTAGACGGAAAATGACTTTCAAGGTAGCAATTTACGTCAGTTTAATTCTTCTTATGACATTAGTTTCGAATTATATCTTTCACTACATATCTAGTAAAGAATGGTTTCAAGCTGAAGCATCTAATCTAGCGGCGAGCGCAGCATCGTTAATCGATGGTCAGGAACATAACCGCTTACGAACACATACTGATGAGAATAGTGCAGAATACCGTAAAATTCAACAGTTACTCAAAATTTTTCAGGACAATAATTCTGACATTAAATATATTTATACTATGCGAAAATCAAACGAGGAAAATAAGTGGGAATATGTTGTAGATGCAGATACGCAAGACCATCACCACATAGGTGACGATTATGCTGTAGGTAACTATGAAGTCATGGAAAATGCAAATACCGCTTGGGTTGCTGACAATGGATTTCAGACAAGCCAGTGGGGCACTTTTATTACTGGCTTCGCATCAATTAAAGATACCAATGGACAAACCCTTGGCCTTGTATTTGTGATGATAACTGCCAATAGAATGATCAGACATGATATTGGTATTGGATTATGGGCTTTGTTTTTGTTTATATTCGGATTGAGATTAATTATTTACACGACTAATAAGGCGATCAAGAAGTCTACAAAACCGTTAGACGAAATAGTGTTCAGTATCAGGGAATGGCAATTGGGAAACAGGGATTTACAACAAAAGCTAAATATTAAAACAGGCGATGAATTTGAGGTTCTTGGAGAAATCATGAACCAAGCCGCTGACTTATTATTTAAAGAGAAAAGGATGCTGGAGGAGGATCTGGAGAAGAGCAAAATGGAACGAGACAAGATCTTTAATGTGTATAGAGACGTTATTTTTTCCGTAACCCAAGGGAGATTTAACTTACTTAATGAATCTAAATCTAATCCCATATCCTGTGAAGGAAACTTAATAACGGAAGTCAAAATTTTACAACCTGGTGATGTTAACACTGCCAGGGTATTTATTAATAAAGTGCTCGAACAAGAAAAGTATAGTCCCGAAAGAATTAATCACGCAATGCTCTGCGTTTCTGAAGCGGCAACAAATGTGATTAAGCATGCCAACTATGGAATAATGCAGATCCGGAAAATTGACAAGGGTATTCGAGTTGCCATAGCGGATGAAGGGCCGGGAATGGAAATGGATAAGCTGCCGAATATGGTTTTTCTAAACGGTTTTTCTACGAAAATTTCCTGCGGTTATGGCTTCGGAATCATTAATAAGTTCGCAGATAAAATATATCTTACCACGTCAAGGAACGGGACTTTCCTGGCTATGGACTTTTTTGAAAGTTAATAAGTTATAATTAAGTAATAGTTTTAAACAACTCCGGATCCTTAATTTTTTTCATTAGCAGCCTCCGGATATACACATGAAAATCTTTCCCATCGATGCCTGAACTCATTATTAATCTTTCAGGTAAAAGGTGTATGTAATACAATGTTGCAGAAAATTCTGTGTGCCCCATATAGGCACTAAGATATGACACCATGGCCATAACATCTCTGCCTTCATTAACCCAACGCATCATTGTTCTTTTAGCATAATTGTGTCTGAGATCATATGGCCTCGGGTTACCACGTTTTACAAGACCGCTGTTGCGCCAGCAGATTCGGAACTGGTTTGTCATCCAATAGGTAGGAAATCTGCTTCCGTCAACCCTATCAAAGAAGTATGTTCTTGGTTTCTTAAAAGAAGCATATCTGCGACAAAGACTCATCAAATCTTCAGACATAAGAATTCGTCTGTCTTTTTTTCTCTTTGACTGTCTGATGTAGATTTCTCCTGTTTGCAGATTTACATCTTCATATAAAAGTTCAAGCGGCTCTGATGGGCGCATCCCACAGCAGTACATCATTCTGAATAGTACCGGAACAATGTATTCCCTTTCCGGAGCTTCAAAATGGGGCTGTAGGGTATCAAAAGTTTTAAATAGCTTTCGTAATTCAACATCAGTAAAGATATATGGCGTATAGTGTACCGTTTTGACAGAATACTCTTCTCCGGGCACAAAAGTATCCTTTCCAATGGCAGCCTGATACTTTGTGAATGCTCTGAGCCTTGAAATGGCAGAATTGTGAGTTGCATTCGTTTGAAATTGTTTCTGTTGAAGCCATGTGTCCACCATTTCTTTGGTAACGCAGACAGCCTCAGGGTAGGTATTACCGCAGAACACAATGAATTCTTTTATATGTGGTTGATACGTAACTCTGCTATAGCCAATGGCTTCCTTTAGATCAAGCATCTGCTTCTCGTCGAAGGAAAGATAGGGCTTACTTGAATCCATATCAGCATGTCCAAGCATTTGGGAAATAGTTGTGATCGGCACTTCTTCCTTTGCCATCCAGGTTCCAAAGCTTCTTCGTAAACTGTGGAAAGAACGATATGGTTTTTTAGTAACTCCAGCATTAAGACAAGCGTTTTCAATGACTCCATCTAAGGTTGATGTTCCTTTTAAGCCAACAAAAGGTGCATTTTCCCTTAAAAAATATTTAGACAATTTGACTTTGGTCTACCGTTTAAAATGTAATCAGCTATGGCATTACTAATTTGACCATTGATTGGAAGCTTTACTGGCTTCCCAGTTTTGCTTTGAATTATGCTTATTTCGCCAGATTTCCAATCGATATCTGAAAGTTTCAGTTTCACAATGTCGATTCCACGAAGACCGGTTCCACATGCCAGTAGGATGATAGCATAGTTACGTTTGCCAATGGATGCAGTTGTGTTAATCTTTGTTAGAATTCTTGAAATTTCTTCTTTAGAGAATGCTGCAATAATTCTTTTAGGGTTTGATTTAGGTGCAAAGTAATTAAAATCAAACTTGAGGTCTATTGCCTCAACTGACCTCAGGTAATTAAGTAGGACTCTTAAAGAATAAATAACGTATCCCATGCTTCCAGAATTACTGTCATGGGCAAAGCAAATGAATTCTTTGATAACATCAGATGATATATCGTCTGCGCTCAAATGTTTGTCTTCGATGAAACTGAAAAATTTCCGCATGATTGAATGTAGCTTGTAGTTAAAACCATCTTTTAACTTTGTTGTAGCTAATGCCGCTTCTATTAAGACAAGTGCTTCCTCGCTCGGCAAAAATACTTTTGTGTTCACATCGGGTTTAAATCTAACAGCCCCTGTTTCAGCATATTCTCGGATGTAATTCAAGGACTTAATCGATGCGGGAACCGTGACCCTAAGTGAAGCCGTCTGCACCCGGGATGATATTATGACGTATTTGATTAGCAAGGGCCTGCCGCCCAATACGGCGTTTAAGATCATGGAGCTGGTTCGTAAAGGAAAGGCTTTAGCGAACCCTGAAAAATGGGCCGAATATGAAGCTTTAATGAGGGAGCATAAG
The DNA here is from genome assembly GCA_003512645.1 of Desulfosporosinus sp. GTDB lineage: Bacteria > Bacillota > Desulfitobacteriia > Desulfitobacteriales > Desulfitobacteriaceae > Desulfosporosinus. Next base: position 98,828 of record DOPS01000306.1, on the reverse strand, counting down.
GTCCCGGAATGGTATATCGATTCCTGCCGAAAAATAAAATACATGTTTCCTAAAGCCCATGCTGCTGCCTATGTCATGATGGCCTTCCGCATAGCCTGGTTTAAGGTGCACATACCCCAGGCTTATTACGCAGCCTATTTCACCATTCGAGCAAAGGCCTTTGACGCTGAATTTATGATCTTCGGCAAAGAAAAGGTTAAGGCTAAAATGAAGGAAATTGAGGAGCTGGGTAACGTTGCCACCCCTAAAGATAAGGATATGTACGATGACTTGGAATTGGTTTTGGAAATGTATGAAAGGGGCTTTAAATTCCTGCCCATTGATTTATACAAATCCCATGCCACAAAGTTCCTGCTCGAGGAGGAGGGCTTAAGGCCGCCTATCAACAGCATATCCGGCATGGGAACGGTGGCAGCCGAAGGTCTATACAACGCAGCCCAAGAAAAGCCCTTCAATTCCGTAGAGGATGTGAAGAAACGGGCTAAGATCGGGAATGCTACTATAGATTCACTTCGAAAATTTGGCTGCTTTAAGGGAATTCCGGAAAGTGATCAGTTGAGTCTTTTTGTTGTGATTTAATGAGCGATTAAAAAAGTGAAAACAACAAGCCACCGTTCACAGTAAAACGGTGGCTTGTAAAGTTTAAGTGGATATTAAATGGCAAATTAGAACTTTCAAAAATAAATCCCAAGTTTGGCGTAAGATTTTTCCAGCACTAGACACAGCTAAGATTACCTTTCTTTAATCCTTACTGAGCCTTCTTTTATAGATTCTCCTTAGCAGTATTTTATACCATAAGAATTATTCGCTAAGAAGCCTTAAATCACTGCAAGTTTAAGAAGAGTAATAAATGGGAATAATATTATCCTTTTATCCTCCAAGAATTTATTATAAAATGGGGAAGAAGGTTTATACCCTCAGCACAAATTTTGAGATTTCGATAAAAATATGCAAGGAGAAGAAGATGGGAAAAACAATAGCTGAGAAAATATTTGATGCACACAGGGTAAACATGCCGTTTCCTGATACCCACGTTTTAAAATTGGACAGGGTTTTCTGTCACGAAATTACCACACCGATTGCAATCACGGATCTTATGGCAAGGGGAATGGACAGAGTCTTTGATCCCACGAAAATAAAAGCTGTCATAGACCATGTAACACCTGCCAAAGATTCTAAAACTGCTGAACAGGGAAAGATACTACGCGATTGGGCTAAAAGGCATGGTATAAAAGACTTTTTTGACATCGGAAGAAATGGTGTTTGTCATGCGATCTTCCCTGAAAAAGGATTTGTAAGATCGGGTTATACAGTTATTATGGGGGATTCGCACACATGTACTCATGGAGCGTTTGGAGCTTTTGCTGCAGGTGTCGGAACGACTGACCTTGAAGTAGGTATACTTAAGGGTGTATGTGCCTTCCATTTTCCGAAAACCATTAAATTTGTGCTTAATGGCACCTTAAAACCAGGTGTTTATGCAAAAGACCTGATACTTTTTATTATTAAAGAACTGACTGTAAACGGTGCAACAAACATGGTCATAGAATTTACTGGACCGGTTATCGATGCAATGTCAATGGAATCACGTATGACATTATGCAATATGGCAATTGAAGCCGGAGGCACTTGCGGAATATGCTACCCGGATATGACAACAGTCGAATACCTATGGGAATTCATTAAAGACGAATTTCACACAAAGGAAGACGCTTTGATTGAATACTCAAAATGGATTTCGGATACGGATGCTTCCTATGAAAAAGTATATGAATATGATGTTACGAATTTAGAACCAATGGTTACTTTCGGGTTCAAACCAGACCAAGTAAAAACAGTCAATGAAATGTCAGGTACAAAAATTGACCAGGTTTATATAGGAAGTTGTACCAATGGTCGTATAGAAGATCTGAGAATTGCTGCCAGTATCCTTAAGGACAAAAAAATAAGTGATGACGTTCGTGCCATTGTAAGCCCTGCAACTCCGGATATTTATTCCATGGCTTTAAAAGAAGGCATCCTTGAGATTTTCCAGAACGCTGGTTTTTGCGTTACAAACCCAACATGCGGAGCTTGTCTTGGCATGAGTAATGGGGTGCTTGCTAATGGTGAAGCCTGTGCTTCTACAACAAACCGAAATTTTAATGGCAGAATGGGAAAGGGCGGTACAGTTCATCTGATGAGTCCTGCTACTGCTGCAGCTTCAGCGATTGAAGGAAAAATATCAAATTCACAATTGTATAAAGCGTAAAATATCGGAGGGAAAAATGAAAGAATTTAGCGGAAAAGTCTTATTCTTGGATAGAAGTGATATCAATACCGATGAAATCATTCCAGCAAAGTATCTTACTGAAATCGCTAAAGAGGCATTGAAACCTTATTTATTGGAGGATTTGTCTCTTACTGGATTTAATAATAAAGAAGATATTAAGGACAAAGCTGTGCTTGTAACAAGAGCCAATTTTGGTTGTGGTTCTTCCAGAGAGCATGCTCCATGGGCGTTAGAAGTGAATGGAATCAATGTAGTGATTGCTGAAAGCTTCGCTAGAATATTCAGACAGAACATGTATAATTGCGGTATGTTCGCCATAGAACTACCAACAGATAAGATGGGCTATCTTTTTGAGCACTACGCGGGGAAAGACACTTCAATAACAATCGACATTGATAAAAATAAGATTATTGTAACTTCATCAGACCAATCCGAAGAACTAGATTTCATAGTCGGCGAGTTTGACAAGACACTTGTAAAAGAAGGCGGCTGGGTTGGTTACGCTGATAAAAACTATTAATTCATAAACCTATTGGTATGCAGGTATTATAGGCAATAAGTCTCTACATTTTTTAAATATTTGTGGAGGCTTATTGCCTTTAATTATTGTTGTTTTATGCAACGTAGAATTACCTAGACTCAGATAGCCTGAAAGCCTTTGATACGGATAAGAATGGTACTTGTGAATCCGGTCAAACTTTTCAGGCTGCTTCTTATAGTTAGTATCTTTTTAATGCTAACTATTGACACGCGAAACACTTAGTATTAAAATAATACTAACATAGTTAGTCGTATATCATAACTAAGTAAGGGGAGATTTCAATGAGTCTTCAGGATAAAAACGGATTAACTGAAGCTGAGTTTCAAGCCAACTATGATGCCAGTGTATTTGAACGGCCCTCGGTTACTGTGGATACGGTAATATTTACGATAACAAGTGAAGAGGAAGTTAATAAACGAAGCTTACCTGATAAAGAATTGCAGGTTCTTTTGGTGAAACGCGGTGGGCATCCATTCTTAGGCCATTGGGCATTACCCGGAGGATTTGTAAATCCAAAAGAAGATATTGACCATGCAGCGGTCAGAGAACTTAAAGAGGAAACAAACCTTGATTGTTCATATATGGAACAACTTTATACATGGGGTGAAGTTAAACGTGACCCAAGGACCCGAGTGATTAGTGTTTCTTATATGGCGCTGATTGATTCTACGAAGGTAATAATTCAGGCAGGGGATGACGCAGCGGAAGCTAAGTGGTATTCCGTGAGAGATAAAGTTTTTAAAAAAGAAAAGATTTTGACAGGCGACGGCTTTGTCCAGAAAAAGTGGGTTTTACTTGAACTTGAAAGCAACGATGAAACGCTAAGTGCGGTTATCCTGATTACGAAAATTGTGAAAGGAACAACCATCCAATATGAGCGAGATGTCATTGAAAAAAACGGAATTGCTTTTGATCATTCTCGGATTATTCAGTACAGTGTTGAACGCTTGCGGAACAAGCTTGAGTATACAGATATTGCCTTTGGATTGATGCCGGAACTTTTTACTTTGAGCGAATTGCAAAAGTCGTATGAAGTGATTCTCGGGAAGAAGCTTAATAAGGCGAACTTTCGTCAAAAAATTGAAAAGATGGTCATTGGTACAAATGAATACCAGAAGGGTAAAGCCTATAAGCCAGCAGAACTTTATCGATTTAACCCCAACTGGGATGAAGAAGATGGGTTTTAACAAAGAAGGTCATATCCGCGTAGAGCTTGGCTCCATAGTGAAAAACTGTTGAGGGGGAATTAATGTGTTTAACAAACGTGATTTTTTAGGACTTGCTAATCAAGTCCTAAGCAAACAAGTTGATGTTCTTAACAATTTAGATGAACTATCCATTAAAGAGTTAGACCCAAAGAAAACAGTACTCATTGTCATCGATATGGTTAAAGGGTTTGCTAAAGAAGGGGCACTTTACAGTCCTCGGATCGAAGGACTTATATCTGAAATAGGGAGGGTCATACAACTTTGTATCGACTGTGGTATCCCAATCTTGGCCCTTGCCGATAGCCATACGAAAGAAAGCCCCGAATACAAACGCTATCCAATACACTGCGGTTTTAACTCTAAGGAATCAGAAATTGTGGATGAATTCAGAGACCACTGTAGAGTCTTCGATAAAAACTCGATCAATGGTTATCTCGAAGAAGAATTTCAAGAATGGATAAATGCTCATCCTGATATCAACACATTCCTTGTTGTCGGTGACTGTACCGATATATGTGTCTCTTCCTTCGCTTTAACAGCTCAAGCTGATTTTGACAGAAAGAATAAGGATTCTTCGGTAATCGTTTTAACAAAAGGCGTAGAAACCTTCGATATTCCAGGGACCCATGATGGTGATTTTTATCAGATGCTTGGCCTTATGTACATATCGTCAAATGGTATTAAACTCGCTTCAACATTAGTTAAATAAAAGGAGTGGAGAGAAATGAGTGTATTTAATGGACAACGTTTAGCCCCTGAAATTTTTAAGATTGACACAGAGCGCATGAGAAAGGGTTGGTACTCCGATGCGTACTTCCTGAATATTGTAAAGATACTTGAAACCGTTTCAAAAGAAGGCTATAGGTTTCAAGGGAAATGTGAAGTTAAGGAAATTCCTGAAGATAAATTAGCTCAGGTGAAAAACGGCGACATTGTTGTTGAAATGCAATTCTTTACTCGACGTAAACCCTACAGCCTAGTAGCTGGGGTAGACGAGGCCCTGACTATTCTGAAAGAATGTACCGGTTATTATGACGAAGATGGCAACTTCGTTAATATGTATCATACGCTTGAAGTCGAAGCAGTAGAAGATGGCACATTTGTTACCTATGACGGCGACCCCATGAGCGTACAGCCTGTACTGAAAGTAAGAGGAGTCTATCGTTATTTCGCACTATTAGAAACTCCTATACTCGGGGTTCTTTCTGAGGCAACTCGGGTAGCCACCAACGTCTTTAACGTCCTGAAGGCTGCTAAGGGGAAAGACATTCTCTTTTTCCCGGCACGTTTCGTTCATTACAAAATGCAAGCACTTCATGGATATGCCTATTCACTGGCGGTCCAAGCATACAACGACAAATACGGTAAGAAATCCAAAACCTTTGTTTCTACGGATGACCAAGCTGATTGGTGGGGCGGGAAAGCCGGAGGTACAATTGCCCACGCTTCAATCGCTGCCTTTTTGGGGGATACAGCTGAGACGATGATGCAGTTCTGTCGGATTATGCCTCTTGAAATCCCTAGAATTGCCCTTGTGGACTTCCATAACGATTGTATTGGTGATTCCCAATCAGTGATGAAAAGGATGTTTGACAAGTATTGGAGTCTCTTAAAAGAAGGGAACAAAGAAGAAGCCCGAAAATACCAACTCTTTGGCGTTCGCCCAGATACCTCAGGGAACATGCGGGATAAAGCAATTCCTCCCTTTGGTGATAAGAAATTAGACTGCGGCGTAAACCCTCGTTTAATATGGGCACTGCGCAACGCGATTAATGCTGCTTTTAAGCAGTGGGATATTCCTTTTGATGCTATCCTTGTCGCCAAAGAATGGTGTCAAGCGATTAAGATAATAGTCACTGGTGGCTTTAATGCCAAGAAAATAACAATGTTTGAGGAACTTGAGGTGCCGGTTGATATTTACGGAGTTGGGTCGTCACTTCTGGAGAATTCGGATGAGACCAATAATGATTTTACATCGGATATTGTCCGAGTCAAAATCGACGATTCATGGGTCGAAATGCATAAGGTTGGCCGTGGGCCTTGCGATAATCCAAATCTTAATAGCATTGCTTAAGGGGGAGTATGATGGAACGTGTAATTGCAGTTTTTGGCGGTTCGTTTAGCCCTGTAACAAATGCTCATTTAGCTCTTGCTGAGGAAATCACCAATATCTATGATATCGAGAAGGTTATTTTTCTACCCGTAAGCGACCTTTATGAAAAGAATGGGCTACTACCGTCCAAGGACCGCGTAGAGATGCTGAAACTTGCTTGTGAAGCGAACCCCAAATTTGAAGTGTCAGAGATTGAAACACTGTCTCCGATTTTACTCAATACTATCGATTCACTAAAAATACTCAAAAAGCAGTATCCTAAGTATCCAATCGCCTTTGTCATGGGTACGGATAACCTGAGATTTATCGATACTTGGGACGATTTCCAAAAGTTAATGGACGATTATTATTTCATCGTTATCCCTCGAAATGGAGACGACCCTATGAAGATGATTCTAAAAAACCCTTCGCTCCTCGTAAATTTGGATAGCTTTCTGATTCCTGATGACTATGTGCGAAACGATGGTAACTCGACCCATGTCCGTGATTTACTTAAAGCAGGGAAGAGTGTCCGTTACCTTGTACCGGAACCTGTGTACTTTTACTTAGAGGAAACTTTGAAAGGATGGGATTTTAATGCGTAATTGGAATGAAGAAATTAAGAGTCGTGTTGAATGGATTAGGGAAATTTTGAATCAAACCGGAGCTAAAGGCCTTGTCATTGGAATGTCTTCCGGAAAAGACAGCAATACTGTCGCCGCCTTATGCAAACTGGCCACGGATAATGTCCTGGGCGTGATTATGCCGTGCTACAGCAGAGATACCGATAAAGTTGATGCGCTTAAAGTTGCAGAAAAACTAGGCATTGAAACGGTTGAAGTTCCTCTTGAAGAGAGTTTTTCTAAACTATCCGAGAGTATTCAAAACAGCATGGATGAAACTATTACCCCTATGGCCTTTGCCAATATCAAGCCAAGACTTCGCATGACAACACTTTATGCATTGGCTCAAGCGAAGGGTTACTTGGTTGCCGGTACGGACAATCTTTCGGAAGCTGTCATGGGCTACTATACGAAGTATGGTGACGGCGCGTATGACTTCTGCGTTATCTCTGATCTCACGGCAACGGAAGTTGTGGAACTCGGCAAGGCTTTAGGAATTCCTAAAGAAATCATTGAAAAAACGCCATCAGCCGGACTTTGGGAAGGCCAAACGGATGAAAGTGAAATGGGCATTACTTATGCGGCGATTGATGAATTCATACGGACAGGAGAGGGTCCGAATGAGGTTATCTCAGCTATCCGTACTGCCTATACGAAAACCGCTCATAAACGGATGCTACCCTTAGTATATGGAGAGCCGGACTTTTCCTCACTTTAAAGACTTATTGTGCAGTAGAATTAGGATAGGAAGCATGTTTACATCATTAGATTCCATTTAGGTTGATATGTTTACTTGGACGGCGCATGTAGAAACGATAATTCTGATGACGAAATGTGGTTCTGAGGACAAAAAGTAGAATTTGACCACAAGATGTTGTGGTTTGGAGACGATTTTGGGGCAAAAATTGGGCAAAAAAAAGCCGGTTTTTGCCCCTTAAAAATAGGCGAAAATATAGATGACATAGGGTGATTTTAAGAAAATGGTCTTATAAATCATAATATGCATGATTGCAAAATGAGTTATCATGATAAAAACGTATACTAAACAGGACTTGATTTTGAGGGACGCTTCAAAGAAAAATAGATTAGCTGAAGTATGTGATAAGTTGAAACTTTTTTTATATTGTTTTAGGGTATTGGATGAAAAAGAATGTTTTCTACTTTCAATGCAGTTTATGCGAACTATTATATACAAGCCGGCCAGAACGTGCGTCGCTGTCAGGCAGCTTCCGCTTGGCATTCTCTGCGAGATTGAAGCAGTTGTATATCTCAAATAAAAGATAAATGAAAAAACAAGGAGGCTTTAGCTATGAAACAATATGTAGTTGATGCTTTTGCTGATAAGCTGTTCGAAGGTAATCCTGCTGCTATATGTGTAATGGAAAAATGGTTAAAGGATGAACTAATGCAGGCGATTACGATTGAAAATAATCTTTCCGAAACAGCCTTTACTGTTAAGGAAGGAAAGAGTTATAGATTGCGCTGGTTTACCCCTGGTGGTGAGATTGATCTGTGTGGCCATGCTACACTTGCCACTGCATTTGTATTGATGAATTATGTGGATACATCCATGACGGAAGTTTTTTTCCAGACTTTAAGCGGTGAACTTATTGTTAATAGAAAAGATGACCTGTATGAGATGGATTTTCCCAGTTATCAGCTAAAACCTATAGAGGTAACAGATCAGATGGAGCAAATCATTGGCTTCCGTCCTTTGGAAGCATGGATTGATCGTGATCTTGTTTGCATACTGGAAAATGAAGAACAGGTTAAGGCGGCGCATCCTGATTTGGAGAAAACTAAACTGCTGTCTGGTCTTTTACTTCATCTTACTGCGAAAGGCACAGAATATGACTGTGTGAGCCGCAGCTTCGCGCCTAAGCTGAGTGTGCCTGAAGATCCGGTCTGCGGTTCAGGACATTGCCATATTGCCCCGCTTTGGTCCGATAAATTAGGAAAAGCAGAGTTAGTAGCCAGACAGGCTTCCCGTCGCGGTGGAACCCTATATTGCCGTGTGAACGGCGGGCGGGTTCAGCTTGCAGGCAAGGCAGCTCTTTATTCCGTTGCAGAACTTTCTTTGCCAGACGCTCCAACATAAAAACGCCCGGAGACCGGACGTTTTCTTTATAGCTCTATACGCTTTTGGGCCAGAATATATACTTCATCATCAGCTCTTGTGGAAACCACAACAATCTTCATGATGTTGTTTTCCCGCACGACCTTGTACACTACCCGTAACCCAAGCTTTAACAGCTTAATCTTGCAGTAACCAGCTAGGTTCGTGCCGTTTTTCAGCTTCTACAAGCAAACGGTAATTTTCAATTGTTTCAAGCATTTGCTCATAGGCTTCTGGTGTGAGCAGAACACAGGTAGGAGTGTTGTTCTTTAGAACAATTTTAAAGCCAGTTTCACGGACTTCCTCAAAGATTTTATTGGCTTCGCCCTTATTGAAACGGGAAATTGGCACTAGAGAATTCATTGCTCCGCTGATAGAGTTAGGGTTTAGAAGCTCCCAATTGACCACGATAATAAATAATAGCCGTGTAAATATCTCGTCTTTCAGACATTAGTCCTTATTGCCCCTTATACTTGTCATCTTCAAACCACTCTTTATGAAGAGGATTGTCGGGATTTAATTCAATCATACCTTTTTTACCCGTTAAGGCATCTGATTTTGAGCTTATTTTATCCAACATTTCTTGTAGAGTGATTTTTTTATTGTCTAATGCAGTTGACATATCCTTTTCCTCCTCACAAGAATTATTTATTTTCTTCTTGTCCATATCGTCAGCATTGCCTTGTGCTTTAAGTTTTTGCAACTCTCGATAATTGAGAAAACTTCCGGAAGTGTTTTGCGCTTTTTCTGACGAGGTATCTGAAGATAATTAAGAGTACGGTTAAACGTAACTGCAAAGAGAAACCGTATGGCTGCACTGTAACAATTCACAGTTCCAGGCATAACATTTTTCTCGTTAATCAAATACCACAAGAATCTACGGATGTCATGTTCATTTAGCTGTTCCGCCGGACGGTTACAATACTCAAGAAAAGTTCGAGCATTTAAGGTATAGCTCTCCAGTGTGTTCTTTGACAGTCCCCGAAGAAGGATGTCTTCTTTCATCCGTTGTAAAATTTGTTCCTTGTTTTCCATGCTTCATTCCCCTTAAACTTATTAGCAGTAGACCTGCATAACAAGTTTAAGGTACTTTGAACTGAGAAAAGTAGAATCACTTAAATTTTGTACAGATTGAAGTGTATCCACAAACTTCGACGGCTTAACCACCGCGATAGCGGTTTAGTCCAATTCTTAAAATGCGTATAAAGAAAATCGAAAAGGGGCCTACCCTACTAAATTGGAATAGCCACGATTTGGCGTAGTGTGAACTGCCAAGTCGTGGCTATTTTCCTGCTAAAAATTTGCTGATTTATATGCTAATAGTGTGCTAAAAACTTGCGATTTTGTGTATTAAATTAAAGTTTCAACTCAAAAAGGCAACCCCTTATTCTACAAGGGAGGCCCTTTTTTGTTGAGTACAAATTCATCCGCATATATCCATTACCCTGAAATGATATCTCAGCCCTTAGCTGTTTTCTTGATGATTTTCTGGTCTGAAGTGACCCATATAAACCCCGAACACTCGCACTTGATTTGGCAGAACTTCAATCACTTTATGCTTGCTATTTCCAGGCATTAACTTTATTTGTGGTGATCCTTCCGACCATTTTATACGCTTCAGGGTTCCCTCTTTGTCATTGTTGATGAGTGCGGCCACGATTTGACCATTATATTCTGCCCACTGCGCATAACGCATGAAGACAATATCGCCAGACTCGATACCGGCATCGACCATGCTGTCATACTTCACCCTCAAGGCATAGTCTG
>DOPS01000306.1:33258-88086 GCA_003512645.1 Desulfosporosinus sp. | reverse complement strand
TGTTTGAGGTTGACAGAAATGTCTGCGATCATGCCAAGCTCAACCTCGGTATACTTACTGCGTGCCACATAATTCCCTCCAAAGTCTAAGAATATTCTATTCCGAGTATATCCGATTTTATGAATAATAAATAGTAGGTTAGGTGAAAATATATGTTGACTATCCGATTAAATCGGAATAATATTGAGACAAACAAGTTGAACCAGAGGTTCAAGATTACATGGCGATTAGCAAGGGTGAATAGAGGACACCCAAGGAAAACTTAAAATTATCAGCTTTTACTATAGTCATGTCGCTTTATATTATTTTTGATTTGCAGTTTTAAGTTAGTTGATGAGTTATTATTCTTCCGGATGATCGCAAATTATGCCACCTCTTACTGACGACTTTATTTTCCGGAAAAATGACTAACGGTATGATAACCGTATATATTGTAATAGAACTAAATATCGCGTTTTGCGGGTAAGCAACCAATTTCTCTCTGAAGGGAGGAACTGGGCTCATGAAAACATATGAAACGATGATGATTGCGATCGGATCCTGTTCATTACTAGTAAGTTTACTAGTTTTAATCGTGGAGGTGATAAAAGCAATTAGTAGGTAAATTATTTTTCTTGACAGGTAAAAAGTAGCCAGCGCCAAACCGAGCTACTTCTCACCAACCGGTAAGGTTGCCTTGCCCGCACAGATAAGGATATTTCCTTATCTTTTTTTTGCATGCAATATCAAAATTATGTCGCCTGTTTCATTGGTATTACAGAATTAAAAATAATAATAGTAATGAGATTTAATTCCCAACACTCGTGGGAAATCCTTTATAAGGCGAAATTCCTGCTATTACACATTAGGCGACTACTGTACCGATCGTCCAAGAAATAAGGTTTTAGTTGACAATATTTTAACGATTTCGACAACCAAGCTGGTATATGCTGGAATTGCCTAAATGAATCGCACAATTTGGGACCAAAGTCCTACTGGTACGAGCGGAGGTTTGAAATTATGCAATTTACCATGCGCGCTGTTAGAGTTTCCTGCGGGTATGCGGAAGATGAGGTTGCCAGATATTGTGGAGTATCAACTGAGACGATAAAAGAATTGGAGATTGATTCTGGTCAGATAGAATACAATTTATTATCGAAACTTATTAATCTTTATGGAGTTACCCTAGATCTTATCTACCTGGGGTCTGAAACTGACTGCCGTCAAAAGCACAGGAATGACCCTAGGGTAACATTTTAGTAACGTAATCATTGCGAATACGTCAAATGAGCATTTTCCCTCGCCCCATTGAAGCATCCGACGTATGGTCCCATGTCAAGTCGACACCACAGAAAAGGAGGGAAATACTATCGTTATCTAAGAAAACTAGATCGATTGGGGGGAAGGAGTTTTATAATAAAATGATTTTGAGGTGAAGAAAGATGAGTCATAACTATTCAAATGAATTAAATAATAATGACGTAAAATTAATTCCTTATGAAGTATTATCGATTGCTGCCGAGGCTACTTTTACTGAAATACCTGCCGGTGTGAAACTTGTTAACGCCCCAACGGCATGGGATAAGAGTGAAAAGGGTAAGGACATTGTAGTTGCTGTATTAGATACAGGATGCCAAACCAATCATGTAGATTTGAAAGATCGTATTATTGGCGGACGCAATTTTACTACAGATTATGATAATGATCCTAATAACTTTTCTGATAATGTGGGGCATGGTACTCATGTAGCAGGTACAATTGCGGCATCAGAAAACAATATAGGTGTTTTAGGAGTAGCACCATTAGCCAAGCTACTCATTGTAAAAGTTCTTGCAGGTAATGGATCGGGGGCATATGAGTGGATTATAAATGGGATTAATTATGCGGTAAACTGGAGAGGTCCTAGTGGAGAAAAAGCACGAGTAATCTCAATGTCTTTAGGAGGACCTCAAGATGTTTCAGAACTACACCAGGCTGTAAAAAATGCAGTGAATAACGATATATTAGTCGTTTGTGCAGCTGGTAATGGTGGAGATTGTAGCCCCCAAACAGATGAGTTAGACTACCCAGGTGCATATCAAGAAGTTGTAGAAGTGGGTGCAGTTGATTTAAATAAAAAAATAGCTTGTTTCAGTAATTCAAATAAGAATGTAGATTTGGTTGCCCCAGGAGATGGAATCTTGTCAACATATATAGGTGGAGGATATGCAACATTGAGAGGGACTTCAATGGCAACACCACACGTTTCGGGAGGATCTGCATTAATTATTAAACAATGTGAAAAAGAATTTGAAAGAACCTTATCGGAAAATGAAATTTATGCTCAATTAATAAAGAGAACAAATGCTCTTGGTAATCCAAAGTGCTTGGAAGGTAATGGTTTGTTAGATTTAGCAAAAGACTAAAAAGGTTCAATGAAGGTAAGAGCACAGAAGAACATAATGTCAAGTTCTCATCCATTCTCCAAGAAGCCTTAAAGGAGCACTTAGGAATCCAATAAGCTAAAAATAATAATTTGCTGTTTTATTTAAGGCAGTCCTGTGAGGGACGCCTTAATTTTTTCCCGCCTATTGCAGTGCAATGAATGCTCTGGCCGGAAAAGGAGTTATCTGAAGGCCTGAACGATCTGGAAAACCTATGATCTACTCTTACCCCAAAAGAGATTCTTTGCCGGAAAGTCCGCAAGACAGAAATTCTTTTTTTTGTTAAAAAATGTCGTATGTTGAAACTTTCCACGGTTAGAATTAATGGGGTTAAATACTATGCTCAGGACTTAGAAAGCAAACTGTTTGTGCCAATGAGAAATAATATCTTAGCAGAAACCTACTTGAAGTTTGTATAGTTGGGACATTATTACCCTTGCCAATATGAAAGACAAGTTTATGGATATGGTCAAGACCATGGATATGAGTTTCTCCTACAAACCGGTACTGCTCAAGGCGATGCTTGAGCATGTCGACGAATGTCTGATGATACCGAGCGGACTCGCTGTCCTCCCGAGGATGTAGTTGGCTGAAACTTCATCAAGTATTACTAATCATTGTTATTAGCTATTAATATAAAGTGGTGCAAGGCTCTTTTTAACCCTTGACAAACAATAGTCTGAATATTACAATTAGTTAACTACCGAACGGTAGGTAGGCAGCTAGGGAAGGAAGATATAAATGGATAAGAACGATATTATAAAATCGGCGCTCAAGCTATTCCACCAAAAAGGATATGAAGCTACCTCAATGGAGGATATAGCTTATGATTTGGAAATCAAAAAGGCTAGTCTGTATTATCACATTAAGAGCAAACAAGAATTGTTACATACTTTAGTTGAAGATATCGGTTTTCGTCTGTATCAGACCGTTAGAAATGTAGAAGCTTCAAACTTTACAGTTTACGAAAAACTTCGTCAGGCTGTCTATGATCACACCCTCACTGTTTTAACTAACCCCGAATATGTTGCAGTTATTCATGATGAAATTCGGTCGCTCGATTCGCAGGAAAGCTTAATTATTAAAGAAACACAGGAAGAGTATTTAAATGTCTTCAAAAATTTGCTTTCGGAAGGGATTGAAGCGGGCTTTATTATAGACTCGGATGTAACTGTTATGGCGCATATAATTTTAGGAACTTGCACTTGGCCCTATAAGTGGTTTAAAGGAGGGGAGAGATTTCCGCCGGATGTAGTGGCATCGATGGTCTGCGAATTTGTCATGAAGGCTATTACTAAAGGTTGATTAAATTAATGATTCCACTGCCAAAGTTTAACCGTATAGCATTGGATGAGTATTTCTATAGTTGGGGAGGTGTAGTTTTTTGGATGCCGAGCAAACATATTTCGATATGGAAGTCGAGCCAATATTAAACACTCCAAAAATGAGGGAAATCCAGTGGGAAGGTCTTCAGAAAGCAATTCGTTTTTTTTATGAGAAGGTCCCATTTGAGCGGCGTCGGATGGATAAAGCAGGTGTTAAACCTGAGGATATTCGATCATTTGAGGATTTTGCGCGGGCGATACCGATTATCAGTCAGGAAGATTTCCGTGGGGCAATGCAAGAAGGGGACTTCGATCTGACTCGAGTTTATCGCGATTTGTTTGGTGAAGAGCGATTTAACGATCTTTTCTTATTATCGTCAACCTCTGGAACGACTGGCATCCCAACACCCTATCCTCTTTTTAGAAGTGGGTTAGATCGGGTTGCAGACATTTTCGGGCGAATTGCTTGGAGAGCCGGAATTCGACCAGGTGATCGTATGGCATTATGCTTTGGCTTAAGTATGCACGCTGCCGGAACCCCTCAGTTATTTTGGTATAGAAGCGTTCCTGGCCTTACAATCATCCCTATGGGAGCGGAAGCTGGTACAGAACGCTTGCTTACATTTTTTAAAGCTTTTAAGCCTACTGTTTTTACGGGAACACCATCGTTAGCAATCCATTTAATTGAGCGTGCAGAGGATGTCTTGAAGGAACCTATTAAAAATATAGGATTCAAAACACTTATTTTAGGGGCGGAGCCAGGAGCTGGTATCCCGGAGTTGAGAACAAGGCTGGAAAGTGAGTATGGGGCAAAAGTATTTGATATCGGTGCCGGGTACGGCGTTTCTTGTGATCACCCGGTGTACCAAGGTATGCACTGGGTAGCTGGTGATTATTGTTATTATGAACTTGTTGATCCGGAAACCAAAGAGTCAATCCCATTAGAGGATGGTGCAACTGGCTTAGCAGTCTTTACACCCATCGAACCAAAATCAGGACATTTCTTTTTCAGTCTACGTTTCACACTTAATGATATTCATCAAGTCTTTACCAAACCTTGTCCTTGTGGTCGATCGGGTATGAGGTACAAAGTAGTAGGGCGGGCTGATGACATGCTTAAGGTAAAAGGGGTCCCTGTTTATCCGGCGGCAATACAAGGAATCATCCAATCCTTCGTTCCCAAGGTCAGTGGTGTCTTTAGAATCGTTCTTGATCAGCGACCTCCCCGAGTTGTTCCTCCGTTAAAACTCAAACTTGAGTACGGGGAAGGAATCAGGGAAGGCGACTTGGGGCCTTTAGAACACCAAATTCTCGTACAGATGCATAAGCAATTAAAGATTAGGCCGTCCATTAATTGGGTACCCTTTAATTCTTTAGACCGATCAACCAAGAAGACCCAGTTAATAGAAAAGCTATATGAAAAGTGATCTTTACGATTAATGGTTTATGGGTAATCAATTTAGCTCATGGAGAAGATGGTGGCAACTTTAAGGTTACACCGAAATAAGTTCGGGGTGCAGACTTCGAATGATTGAAAAAGGTGACAGTTATAGATGAACGATCAAATAAAGAACATTGCCGAAGGGCTTTTCGTCCTACCGGGTGAGTCTCTGGAAAAGGGCTATCTTCTCGGCTCAAGGTGCCAAGAATGCAGCTTGGTGACATTCCCCAAACGATCTATATGTCCAAATTGTCTTGTGGAAAACACTATGGAAGAAATACCTTTAAGTAAAAAGGGGAAGTTATATACTTTCTCAGTCAACGAAATGGCACCTCAAGGCTTTGAGGCACCCTATATTACGGGCAGAGTAGACTTACCGGAACAAGTAAGGGTTTTTTCCATCATTGGTGGATGTGAAGCTCATGAGGATTCAGTACAGATAGGTATGGATATGGAGTTGTTTTTTGAGACAATTCGATTAGACGAGAATGGCAATAGTTTATTAGGCTACAAGTTTAGACCCATTTATCAGAAGTGAACTCGTCCAGCTAAAGCTGAACATCGAGTCTTCGGTGGGGGACTCTACCCCCACCGAAGCAGAGTAGGGGACCCACTCCCACTTGAAGAAGTGGGAGTCTTACGATTGGATCAAAGGAGCAGGAAGGATAAAGGTATGAATAAGCTCGCTAGACAAGCGGTAGTCATGGGTGTGGGTATGACAAAATTTGGAAAACAGTCTAACAGAAGCATTAAAGACCTAGCACGGGAGGCCACATGGAAGGCAATTAAGGATGCCGGGGTGAGTCCTCGGGATATACAAGTAATCTATTGCGGAAATTCGATGGAGGGCTTACTTTCGGGTCAGGAAGATGTCAGAGGTCAGGTGGTGATGAAGGATATCGGATTTGCGGGGATACCAATTATTAATACTCCCAATGCCTGCGGTTCTTCATCAACCGCTTTTCGCGAGGCGTGGTTAGCTATCGCTTCTGGGCTTTACGATGTTGCCTTGGCGGTAGGCTTTGAAAAACTGTATATTAATGACACTGCCAAGGTCAATAGAGCCCTTGCTTCCGCTACTGATCTGGAAATTGAGGGTAACATGGGAGCTTTCTTGCCTGGGCTTTATGCGATGGAAGCGAAACGGTATATGTTCGAGACAGGGTGCACCAAAGAGCAGTTCGCGAAGATTACTGTCAAGAATCATAAGAACGGTTGTTTAAATCCTTACGCTCAGATTCAACAGGAATTGACAGTAGAGGAAGTGCTCAATTCAAAAATGGTTGCTTCCCCTATAACTCTTTACATGTGTTCCCCAATTGGCGATGGCGCTGCTGCTGCAATCTTATGTTCCGAAAGAGTTGCTGCTCAATACAAGGCGAATTCGGTTATGATTGCCGGAATTGGTATGACCTCTGGTGGATATCCAGAAATCGGTCTTAATCGTAATATGCCGACTGCTACGCAGTTGGCTGCAAGAGAAGCTTTTGAGATGGCTGGGATTGGACCGGAGGACGTGGATTTTGCAGAAATTCATAATGCCTTTTCACCTGCCGAGTTTATCTATTTTGAAGAATTAGGGTTTTGTCAGAAAGGTGAGGCTCCGCGCTATCTTGAGGAAGGCAAAACGCAAATAAATGGTACCATTCCGATCAACACCAGTGGAGGTTTAGAGTCAAAAGGGCATCCGGTCGGAGCCACCGGCTTAGCCATGATCCATGAGGCGGTTATCCAATTACGTCGTCAAGCGGGTCCCAGACAGGTCAATTCACCTAGAGTGGGACTCGTTCAAAATGGTGGCGGGAGTATTGGAGGTGATGCAGCCATCATGTGTGTACATCTCTTAACGAAGTAGATAAGCGAATCAGGTTCTCAACGATGATTTAGTACTCATGGGACGTTCAATTACGGGAGGGGAAATCATGGAGAGATTCGATTTATTACGAGGGGAGGAGTATGTCGAGGAGTGGCCTCGTCATTCTCCTCAAGATACTCGGAGAAGAGAAGCTACAATATTAGCCGCCAAGCTATGTATGAATGCGGCCTTTACTGCACCTGTTGCCGGAGGAGTATCTCAAGTTGGGGCACATCTAGTGTATGGGCAGGAAGAACTTGAAAAAGTAGCCCTCAAGATGGAAGAACTTGCTTATCTTAATGCTGCATGGAAAAAAAGGTTTCTTAATGAAGCAGTAATGGTTCGTGAATCAGACGTTATTCTCTTCCTGGGAAACAACCGTGCCCACGAAACACCACTAGATGCAGATTGCGGGCTTTGTGGCGGTTCTCAAGGATGTTCCTTTCTGTATGAAAGGCGTGAAACTAAGGGTGGGCTGATTGACATCACTGACAAAAGAAGTAGCACGCCCATCAAAGGACCCTTATGTGCCTGTAGGGTAAACGATCTTGGTTATGCTTGGGGTTCGGCCGTCTGGATGGCCCAGAGCCTACTGGTGGATGCAAAACCATTTATGAGCGTCGGTCTGGCCGGACAGAAATTGGGATACTGTCCCAAGGCTGCCATAGTCATCGGTATTCCCATGGCAACCCTAGCCAAGAACTCTTATCAAGATATTAATATCGACTATCACCTTGTAAACATGGATAAGATGATTGACAGCACTCGTAAGAACTTTTCAGTTACTCGGCAAACAGCCTCGGGAATTAATTTTGACTATCGGGTTCAATTCCCTAAAAAAGGAAAGGAGGAGTAGTATGAGACTAGATGGCAAACAGGCAGCACGAGAAGCGGTCTTGGAGGTTACCAAGTTAGCGGCAGCCGCAGCTTATCGTTCCCCACAGCTTACGGGTGTACTAGAGATCCAGACCGAAATCATTACAGATGACGATCTGGATCCGCTTATCGAGTTAGCAGGCAGCATTGCCCCAATTTCACCTGTCATGGCGTTTGATTATGAAACCATGAAGTACTTTCGCGAAAAACGGGCACCTTTAGTATGCCTGCTCATCGGAGCCAAACTAGACCGTTCAGAGTTAGCATGGGATTGTGGAGCCTGCGGGTTCGAATCGTGTGCCACGTTCAACCAATGGGCTAAAGATAATGGAAGCATGGGAGCACTTTGGGGAGGTCCATCTTGTCACTGGAAGATGATGGACTGGGCTGCAGCTTGTGACTATGCTTGTGCGGCTGCGAACCAATATCGAATGGATTCACGGCCCATGGCTACTATTGGAGCGGTCTGCGCCAGTGTAGGCTATATGCCCGATTGCACCGCTAGGACAGCAGTGCTTATCGGACCTCCTGGTGAACTAATATACTTTAGCCGTAAGCAGAACAGGGATTCTTCTCCTCTGGAAAAACATAAGCAGTCCTTTCTTAAGAGTTCGCCAATTCACTGGCTTGCCTTCCCGGGAGGATCAAATCCAGTGGTCAAAACCAAAGATGACTGGTGGGAAAACAAGGAATATATAAAACTTGAACAGCTCTCTGAGGCAGAAATGCAATTTGTCAATGAGACCATGAGTAAGGTTACGGAGGTGGCTCTAAAACATATTCCCAACATAACCAGTTGGTATACGTTGGAGAAATAACTCTTTAGGGCTCTATTATTTCACCCGGAGTCTGAAAGTAAAGACGCTGAATTCTTTGCCTAATAAGGGATTCGGCGTTCTATGTTAAAACCAAAAGGGATATCGCTATGAGATTTCCCGTCTTTGGACGGATGCGCGCGTCGATACCATTTATGCCGGCACGTCTGAAGTGATGAAACTCATCGTTAGCAGGGGGATGGGGCTCTAACAGAGGGGGAATTTTAACATTATGACGGAAAAAGTTTATATACTGGATGCGATGCGTACACCCTTTGGCAGTTTTGGCGGTAGTTTGAAGGATATCGAAGTTGATACATTGGCAGGAATGCTGATCAAAGGAATTATTGAACGCAATAATATTCAGCCAGACCAGATTGACGAGGTACACTTGGGATGCTGCGTAATGTCCGTGTGCAAAGACGTTACCGGCTCGGTCATTGCACGTCAAGCCTTGCTTAAAGCAGGTTTACCTGTAGGGGTACTGTCTTCGACGATTGACAAAGCTTGTTGTTCCGCAACAGAGGCTATCAGAAGAGGATATGATACTATCCGCCTGCGGGAAGCGGAGATTGTGATCGCCGGCGGTGCCGAAGTAATGAGTAGAATTCCGCATATTGCCAGAAATTTGCGCTGGGGTATGAAATTAGCAAACTTTGTGCTGGAAGATCCTATTTTCCCTTTGCAGTACAAAGATTTTAATCCGTTGGCGGTAGATGCCGGAGAAGTTGGGCTCGAATATGGGGAGAGCAGAGAAGATTTAGACGTCTGGGCATTCACCAGTCAACAACGATTTCAAGAGGCAGAAAAAGCCGGTAAATTCCAGGAAGAAATCATGCCAGTCGAATCAAAAGATAAAAAAAATAACACTTTTGTGTTTGCCAAAGACGAATTTCCCAAGGCGAATACAACGCTGGAAGGTCTGAAAAAATTATTGCCTATTTACGGGAGTCCAACTGTGACAGCAGGTAATGCTCCTGGTCTTAACGACGGTGCGGCGGCATTAATTCTGATCAGTGAAAGTAAACTGCGGGAGTTAGGTTTACACCCTTTGGCCGAAATAGTTGCCATTGCCTGTATGGCTGATAAACCCAAGTACATCGCGACAGTACCTGGCCAAGCCATCATAAAGGGCTTAAAGATGTTAAATCTAAGTGTCGACGATCTTAAAAGGATCGAAATTAACGAAGCCTTTGCGGCTGTACCGCTGGTATCCAGCAAAATTCTGGGTGATTTTGATGAAGGAAAAGTGAAAGAAATCAGAGAAAAGCTTAACTCCAACGGGGGTGCTATTGCCATAGGGCATCCGGTAGGAGCCAGCGGAGCTCGGCTCGTAGGTACACTGGCGTATGAATTAAGGCGTTTAGGCGGAGGCTACGGGGCTGCCGCTATCTGCGGAGGACTTGCCCAAGGGGATGCTGTAATAATTAAAGTTTGAAGAAAATATCAACAATCCTCGAACCCTGGAGACTATGTCAAAGCACATCAATTTAGTTAAAGAAAAGAAGTTCCAAAACTAGCGGTTTATTTTTGCAGGACATTATGGTACATTTATTAATGTTTTGTTTCTTGAAATATAAGCTAGTGAGGAGAATTAAGGATGGAAAACGGACTGGAAAAAAAGTATGGGCTATTAACTGCGATAGCCATGGTTATTGGTATTGTCATTGGTAGTGGTGTATTTTTCAAAGCGGAAAAGGTATTAAAAGCTACCGGAGGTGATCTTCCTCAGGGTATCTTGGCTTGGAGCATTGGCGGAATCATCATGATTGTCTGTGCTTATGTTTTCGCAACGCTGGCCACTCGATATGAGAAAGTGAATGGTGTTGTTGACTATGCTGAAGTTGCTCTAGGCAGTAAGTACGGTTATTTTGTTGGTTGGTTTATGGCTGCTATCTATTATCCAACGCTAACCTCTGTCCTGGCCTGGGTTTCTGCTCGATACACGTGTGTCTTGCTGGGATGGAATATAGTAGGCAGTGAAGCAATGGCTCTTGCAGGTTTTTTCCTGATTGGAAGCTTTGCTTTAAACGCGCTTTCACCAAAGCTAGCCGGTCAGTTCCAAGTCTCTACGACGATCATTAAGATTGTCCCGCTTGTTCTGATGGCCGTTGTCGGGATTATCATCGGGCTAAGCAATGGCATTTTAGTGAGTAACTTTACGAGTGGTACGATTGCAGATGTGACGAGTGCCAACCCGCTTTTTACAGCTGTTGTTGCTACGGCTTTCGCTTACGAAGGCTGGATTATTGCCACCAGTATCAATGCTGAGCTGAAGGATGCCAAGAAAAACCTGCCTTTGGCACTTACCTTTGGAACCATGTTTGTTGTGTTATTATACATCCTATATTATCTAGGACTTGCTGGGGCTGTTAGTAACAGCGTTATGATGAAAGGCGGCGAAGCGGGAGCAAAGCTGGCGTTTTCCACGGTATTCTCCAGCATAGGTGGTACAATTCTGTTCGTATTCGTTGTCATTTCTTGCTTAGGAACGTTGAATGGTTTGATGATGGGCTGCACCCGCGGTTTCTACTCGTTGGCAGCTCGAGATATGGGTCCTAATCCAAAAGTATTTAAAGGTATTGATATTAACACCAATATGCCGACAAATTCCTCGATTCTAGGTCTGCTGCTGAGCGGTATGTGGTTGCTTTACTTCTTCGGCGCCAATCTAACCGCGGTCCCTTGGTTCGGTTCGTTTAGTTTTGATAGTTCTGAACTTCCCATCGTAACCATTTATGCGATGTATATCCCCATCTTCATGATGATGATGGTAAAAGAGACGTCTCTAAACGGTTTTAAACGTTTCCTCATGCCGTCGCTGGCTATCTGCGCCTGTGTCTTCATGGTGATTGCTGCCTGTTATTCCCATGGCAAGGCAGTCTTGTTCTACCTTATTATTTTCGGCGTTATTATGGCGCTTGGGATGATTATGAACATCGGAAAGAAATAATAGGTTGGCTAAGATGAAAGAAGATGAACTTCCAAGTAGAAGCAAGTATAAGGCTAGGCGTTTAGGGAGGCTACCGATTGGTAGCCTCCCTACTGCACTTTAAAAACAGTAAATTGGGGATTTGGTAAAAAAAGCCTTATACTATTTTATTCAATGATTGAAATGGACAGGCTTTGTTAACAAAAACATAGAACGCCCCAGTGGAGATCTATAACCACAGGGGCATTCTATCTTGTTCTTATCAGATCGGTATCATCCGTAATTGCTTTCTATATAGTATTTAAGCATTATGATATCTTTAATGATTACGTATCCATCATTTCTTTTTATGATGCCAGCCTTCTCCATATTTTTCAAGATATTTGAAGCGGTAACCCTGCAAGTTCCAGCATAAATCGCCATTTCCTGGTGAGTAAATTTTATGTTTAATTTTATACCATCATTGAAGGGTCTCCCGTACTCGTGAGATAGGCGATATAGGCATTTGGCAATTCGAGCAGTCGACGTCATAAACGTTAAATCCTCAATCTGGGTAATCAGAATTCTCATTTTACTGGTTAAATCTGAAATTACTTTATTGCTAATTTCTATGTCTTCATGGACAAGTTTAAGAAAAACCTCTTTTTCGACTCTGTATAAGATACTTTCTGTCACTGCGGTTGATACTAAATAATTAGGCAAATCATCGATGGCTGAAAGCATGTCAATAATATTGCCTTCATCAACTACCATGATGATCTTTTCCTCGCCAGCTTCGGTAAAAACCGAGGTACGCACCCTACCTTGAGATATATAGTAAATATATTGTGATGGCTCAATATCGGAATTTATTATCGCATTCTTTTTAAAGAGTTTTTTTATACCAATTTGTTTTAGAACACTCCAATCAATATTACAAGCTAACCAAGGAGAGTTCAAAAAACGAGGTTGACTAAAAATTTCACTTTCTAAAAGTAGACCTTCTTTCAAGTTTGTACCTCCCTTCACAGTTTTCAGAATATTAAATTATTTTATTGAAATTGTAGCATACTTTACAGAATATAAATAGTCGTCACGGTATAATCAAACTAATACAATCTTAGAACTCGGTTATAAACGTAAGATTGTATTGAATAGGGGTGAAATTAATGCTCAGATATATCGACTTACGGAGTGATACCATAACTCAACCAACCGATGAGATGAGACTAGCTATGTTTCAGGCTGAAGTGGGTGATGATGTTTATGGTGAAGACGAAACAGTCAATAAGTTAGAATCCTTAGCTGAGCGGATGGTTAATAAAGAAGCCGCCCTTTTCGTGGCAAGTGGAACCATGGGTAATCAAGTGGCCATTATGACGCATACAAAAAGGGGAGATGAGGTTATTGCTGCAGACTGCAGCCACATCATCCAAGCAGAGGTTGGCGCTGCAGCGGCGCTATCGTGCGTTACGATAAGAACAGCCGGAACCGTCGATGGTAAACTCAAATTTTCTGAAGTTGAGAACCTAATTAGGGGAAATAATGTTCATTTTCCGACTACAGGATTAATATGTCTAGAAAATGCCACATCTGAAGGGACAGTACATACCTTAGAAGACATGAAAAAGCTCCATAAGCTTGCTTCGAGTCAGGGTATTCCAGTTCATCTCGATGGAGCGAGGGTGTTCAATGCTGCTGCAGCGTTGGAGGTCGAGGTCAAAGACCTAACAAGGTATTGTGAGTCAGTGATGTTTTGCCTTTCAAAAGGTTTATGTGCCCCAGTAGGCTCGATCTTGGCAGGGAGTAAAGAGTTCATTGGCAGAGCCCGTAAATACCGCAAAATGCTGGGGGGCGGACTTCGCCAAGCAGGTTTTCTGGCAGCAGCCGGTATCGTGGCCTTAGAGAAAATGACGGCTAGGCAAGAAGTGGATCATCGGCATGCCAAGCTGTTGGCGCAAGGTTTAAGCCTGATTAAGGGTGTAACCGTGGAGTTGTCCCGCGTTCAAATTAATATGGTTTTTGCAAATATTGCTCAGACCGGTAGAAGTCAGTCAAGTATCATTGAGGCTTTATTAGTAAGGGGAATTAAAGCCAATGACGGTCGACAAGGTGATTATATACGTTTTGTCACGAACTATTGGGTGACAGAAAACGATATAGAGTATGTTTTGAACACCATGAAGTTGTTACTTAGCGAGGAATGAATTTCTTAAGAGAGGTTTGTCATTAAGGGCGTTTAATCTTAATGGAGTTAATAAAGGAGTGTTGAAATATGCAGCAGTATCCATTTACAGAGTTCAGAAAGCGTTTCCCGATCTTGAAAAATCAGATTCAGCTATCCTCCTGTTCTCAGAGCGCGTTAAGCGATCCGGTCAATAAAGCGGTACAGGAGTACATGGCGACCTGGGAAGAACATGGGATGGAGTGGGAGGCATGGGTAGAGACTGTCGAGGAAGCACGCGCTGATTTTGCGACGCTAATTAATGCGGATATCAATGAAATCTCAGTGGTATCTTCTGTATCCCACGCCGCCTCGGCTATTGCCAATAGTTTAAGCTTTGATCAACGCAATAAAGTGGTGGTAACGGAGATGGATTTTCCTTGCATTGGCCATGTCTGGTTATCACAGCAGGCGCGGGGAGCTGAACTTGTGTTTATTGCATCAGAGAACAATCAAATTCCTTTAGAAAAATATGAAAGTATGGTCGATGAAAACACGTTGCTTACGTCCATTCCACAAGTGACCTATTACAACGGTTTCCAGCAGGATGCGAAGCAGATTGCCGAAATCGTTCATCGCAAGGGTTCTTATCTATTTGTGGATGCTTATCAGTCGGTGGGAAATGTTTTGCTGGATGTAAGGGAGATGGATATAGATTTCTTAGCCACCGGTTTACAGAAGTATCTATTGGGGATACCAGGGATCGCCTTTCTCTATATCAAACGAGAGATTGCCGATCAATTGGAGCCTCGGATCACTGGCTGGTTTGGTCAATCGAATCCATTTCTGTTTGATGTTACTCATCTTGAGTATGCAGCAGGAGCACGGAGGTTTGATTCCGGTACTGCTCCGATGATCAATGCCTATGCGGCACGGGCAGCGCTTCGTTTCATTCTTGAAGTAGGAATGGAACGCATCGCTCCTTATCTTAAGGAATTGTCTGCCTTTGCCATTCAATATGCTGAAGAGAAAGGAGTGAAGATAATAAGTCCGACAGATCTTGCGCAGAAGGGATCCAACACGGCAATCTACGTCGAGAATGCAGGGGAAGTGGAACGAAAAATGAAGGAGAAAGGAGTGATTGTTTCATCAAGGAAAAACGTAATACGGATTGCGCCTCACTTTTATAACACTAAAGAAGATATAGCAACCGCAATGGACTTATTAACTGACTTGATTCGATAATCTGGATATCTAGATTTCATAATTCTTTCTAATTAAATAAGCTAAGCTGCAACGGTCTATACCGTATTGTGGCTTGAGCGAAGAAAGGAATGGTCTATATTAAGATTAATAATGAGCTTGAATTTCACGGCGGTTATAAAATGTCCTTGATACCCATGGCGATTTTTATCGGATTCTGTATTGCTTTTTTCATTGTCTTTAAGGTATTTGAAATGGAAGCTTTAGCGATGGGTGGAGTAGTAGGGATCATTGCAGGAAGCTTTTTCAGTAAAAACTGGAAAAAGTATTGGGACTCTGTTCTCGAGGGTATCTCAAATCCAATGACTGGTGTACTCATCATGATTCTATTGGTCGTAGGAATCTTTACAGGGCTTATGGGCAAAAGTGGAGTTGCTGAAGGATTTGTTTGGTTAGGGAATGAAATTGGACTAAAAGGAGGAGTATTTACCGCCTTTACCTTTGTTACTACCTGTATTATTGCAACTGCAACAGGTACCTCAATTGGAACACTGTTTTCTGCTTTTCCGATTCTCTATCCTGCAGGCATCTTACTTGGAGCTAATCCAGCCTTATTAGCCGGTGCAATCTTAAGTGGCGCAATCTTTGGAGATAATCTTGCCCCGATCTCTGACACGACCATCGCTTCAGCTGCAACCCAAAGATATAAGAATAAAGAGGGTAGTGCTGATATTGGTGGGGTCGTGGCAACAAGATTTAAGTATTCCATCATTGCGGCTATTGCAGCAACGGTTCTATATTTAGTTTTTGGTGGTGGTGGAAGTGTTGGAACTGGTGCAACAGAGCTGCTTCAAAAATATACTGACCCTAAGGGATTGATTATGCTGATACCCGTTGCAATACTCTTATATGTTGCTATTAAAACAAGAGATATCTTTACTGCAATAACCTGGGGTATAGTTACAGGTACAATTATTGCACTGGGGTTTGGAATACTAACGTTTAAAGATATTTTAAGCGTAAAGGATGGAGCATTAACTGGCTTTCTGTATACTGGTTTTAGAAATATGATAGGAACTTCCATATTCTGTATTGCCTTGTTTGGAATCGTGGGGATACTTAATGCCAGTGGTACTATGGATAGGCTTGTTAATGCGATCGTTACCAGTGATTTAGCGAAAACACCTCGAGGTGCAGAAATATGTCTGGCGATCGGCATAATGCTGTCATCCTTATCAATGGGGTCTGCAACGGGTCCGGCGATCATTATGTTTGGCCCTATTGCCAATGATGTTGGCAGAGCAGTCAATCTTCACCCCTATAGAAGGGCAAATTTAATTGATGGTTTTGCGAATACAATTCCAATAATTGTTCCCTTTATTAGTGCTTTTATTTTCATAGTGCTGATTGTTATACAAGGACTTCAAAAAGATTACTCCTTTATTCAAACCATTAATCCGATAACAATAGCTTTATCTACGTTTCACCCTATTATGTTATTTATAGTGTTCGCTTTTTCAGTCATTACAGGTTGGGGTAGAGCCTTTGAAGGCGAGAACGGTGAGCCTATCGCTGAATCAAATCAAGGATCGAAAAGCTCTGCTTCAAGAACGAAAAGTGTTTAAGCTGTTGGTGGGAAAATTAACGTCTTAAGATCAGGTGAGTATATAGTTTGGTGGAATAAAAATTTATTCTCACCGTGCCCAAGGTGATGGCTGTAATTGGCAAAGCCTTGGGCACTACGATTTTTTAGCAGTGTGTCAAATCACCACTCATTTCAAAGGAGAGATTTATGAAGATTAAGGTTAACGGTGAAAAATGTGTAGGCTGCAGATTATGTGAAACCATCTGTGTGTACAGCCATGATGGAGAAAGTCCCTAGTGACCTGGTACTTCCCGCAATTTGTCGAACTCATTAAGGGGTCTTCTGGATGGTGTCTTTTTTCTTTCATACTAAGTGATACGGATACTGTTATTCTTCAACCCGATAGTGGTTCATTATCTTTTCAAAGAATCTTGTCGAGTTTTCCTAGACCATTATACTTTCTTGTGAGGGTTAAGCAACCAAAGTTTTTAAAATAAATATGCAATCAAATCTAAAGACATGATAGCTAAAAATGCTACCATGTCTTTTTTACATTTCAGACTAATTCTTTAAATATGCAGGTGCAATATGTGTGACAATTGAAGTTGCGCTACTTTGTAGTGGCAACACTGATGAAAATACTTTCATTATTAACATTAAATTATGAAAGTTTTGACATTGAACAAAATGAGTGAAAATAATACAGTTATATCAAGAACCTTAATAAAAATATGAGGAGGAAGGACATGGATTATTTACAAATTGCCAACAGTGTTCCTATGTGGATAGCAGCAGGGCTAGCGATTTTACTGGTATTATTTCAAGCGTTTATTTTTGCTAAAAAATCCTATGCAACGGGTAAGGAAATCGGGTTGACGGAAGAACAAATGAAAAGCGCAATGAAGAGTAGTTTGATCACGTCTATAGGTCCATCCGTCATTATTCTAACAGGGCTGTTATCACTTTTGGTCACGGTAGGTGGGCCAATGGCCTGGATGAGGTTATCCTTCATAGGCTCGGTAATGTTTGAGTTAATGGCCGCGGGCTTTGGTACGGCAGCAGTAGGTGTCAAGATGGGTATTGACCCCATGACAAATATAGCCTTTGCAAATGCTGTATGGACAATGATTTTAGGCTCCATAGGCTGGATTATTTTCGCAACCCTTACAGCAGGCAAAATGGATAAAGTACAGGCCAAAGTTTCTAAGGGAGATAAAGGACTTCTAAAAGTAATTTCAGTAGCAGCTATGCTAGGCGCCTTTGGTTCGTTAGTATCGGGGCATTTAGTAGCATTGAATAATAATACTATAGCGGCAGTGGCAGGGGGAGCCATCATGCTGGTATTATCCCCTTTAGCTGATAAAAATAATATTAAATGGCTGAAGGAATGGGTTTTGGCAATTGCTTTGTTTGGTGGAATGTTAGTAGCAGTCGTATTTTAAATCAACAAAAACAAAGGAGGTTACTATGATGGATAAAAACAATGATATATTCGAGAGTGACTATTTACCTTATA
Source organism: Desulfosporosinus sp. (assembly GCA_003512645.1). Lineage (GTDB taxonomy): Bacteria > Bacillota > Desulfitobacteriia > Desulfitobacteriales > Desulfitobacteriaceae > Desulfosporosinus. Next base: position 69,993 of record DOPS01000306.1, on the reverse strand, counting down.
TAAATAAATGGGGTAAGATCACGAATTGGCTAGGGGTACTGGCATCTTTTGGACCAGCTCTGGTTCTGCTCGTCGTCTTTGATATTGTTCCGCCGTTTAGCGCAATCATTACTGCCTTTATAGCCATAGCAAGCGCAGTAGGTATCTTTTGGATTATAGAACCAATGTCCTATTTTCCAATCATTGGTGTAGCAGGAACCTATATGGCATTTATCACAGGAAATATTTCAAATCTTAGAGTGCCTGCTGCAGCAGTATCTCAAAAAGTAGCAGGAGTAGATCCCGGAAGTAAGGAAGGTGCCATTGTAGCAACTCTTGGCATGGCGGTATCGGTTATTGTTAATATTGTAATTTTAGCAGTTGGAGTATTTGCAGGAACTGTCATTTTATCGAAGTTATCCCCAGAGGTAGTGGCTGCCTTTAATTACTTATTACCGTCGTTATTTGGAGCCATATTCATCCAATTTGCACTCATGAAGTTAAATCTAGCCCCAATTGCCCTTGGCATAGGCTTAGCATTAACGTTTGCTTTAAAGGCAGGAGTATTTAGTTTCTTGCCAGGCAGACCAAGCTATATCGTTACGTTAGGAGCAGTATTTGGCACCATAGCTATCGCTACAGCGTTGCAGAAAAGTAAATCCGGTAAATAAGGGAGACTAAAGCTAATGGAAAAAAATGATGTATTGAACTATCTGAATATCATAAAGGATGAAGTCCAGGATTTAAGTCTTAAGGTATGGAGCAACCCAGAAATTTCAGAAAAAGAAAAAGAGTCAGCAGATTTATTTAGAAATGTACTAAAAGTCCATGGTTTTGAAATAAAAGAAATAACAGGAATGGAGCATGCATTCATAGCAGAGTATGGCAGCGGTTCACCTGTCATAGCAGTGCTAGGGGAATATGATGCACTACCAGGGTTATCTCAATCTGTAGATACAAAATTTAATTCAGTGGATAACAATGGTCCGGGACATGGCTGCGGGCACAATCTCCTGGGAGGAGCGGCACTGGGTGCAGTACTGGCAATAAAGAAATATATAGAAGAAACGAAGATGAGTGGTACAATCAGGTTTTACGGGTGTCCCGAAGAAGAAACCCTAGCAGGTAAGGTGAAGATGATAAAAAAGGGTGCCTTCGATGGCTGTGACCTTGCTTTAAGCTGGCATCCAATGAATGCCAACACTGCTTTAGAGAATGCGTTTTTAGCCAATAACTCAATTAAGTTTAAGTTCCATGGTATATCCTCTCATGCAGGACAATCGCCTGAGGTGGGGAGAAGTGCTCTTGATGCAGTTGAGCTTATGAATGTTGGAGCTAACTATCTAAGAGAGCATGTCATTGACAAGGCTCGCATCCACTACACTATAACAAATGCAGGTGGAGCGCCAAACATTATTCCAAAGGAAGCAGAATCATGGTACTACGTAAGAGCACCTTTTAGAAAGGACGTAGAAGAAATAACTGAGAGACTATTCAAGGTGGCAAAGGGTGCAGCAATGATGACTGAAACAACAGTTGATTACGAGATAATCAGTGGTTGTTATGAGATGCTACCGAATAGAGTACTATTTGACCTAACTCATAAAAACATGGTAGAAATAGGTGTCCCGAAATATACTGAGGATGAGCTAGTATTTGCAAAAGCTCTCCAAGAAACCCTAGACCCAAAAACAGTGGAAGGCGAAATAAAGAAATTTATGTCATCAGGTAGCAAAGGAAAAACATATATCCACCAAGGAGTACTCGAAAAGGAAAATGCAAATTCAGTTGTAGTTGCAGGCTCTTCAGATAGTGGAGACGTATCTTGGATAATGCCAATGAACTTATTCCTCACAGCTTGCTGGCCACTAGGAGTGGCAGCTCACTCATGGCAAGCAACCTCATCATCAGGCGCTTCCATAGGAATGAAAGGTATGGTCTATGCAGCAGAGATTTTATCAGGTATGATGTACGACCTATTAAACGACCCAAGCTTAGTAGCAGTTGCCAAAGCAGAATTCAACAATAGACCAGAAAATAGAAAATAGAAAATAGAAAATAAGAAGCTTACAAAAATGATACAAAAGCATTAGGTCCGAAAGGGCCTAGTGTCTTTGTGTTTCGTGAATAGGTTTGCGTAAATATGGAATAATACAATTGTTTTCTTCGCTAGTGTAGTTCCATATAAGTGTCATACATTATAGAATGATTGGAGGAACGTCGATGAAACTTGAATCGATGTTAGATGTTGCTACCGAAATGCAGCTTCTTTACGATGATGAAGTCGCTGTAAGTGTTCTTGACACCGAAAAAGTTCTCGCATGGTATCCAACCCCAAGCTTAAACCTTCGAGTAAGTGTGGGTGACCTGTTGCCCAAAGGGGGTGTGGCAGAAGAATCCATTTTAAAAGGCAAACGAGTCATAAAGCGTGTTCCAAAAGAAGTATTGGGTACTCCATATATTGGAATTGCACTTCCAATCCGTGAAAATAGCCAAATTGTAGGCTCAATTGTAGTCACCATCTCAACTGCAAAGTACGATGCTTTAACCATTACAGGACAAGAAATTCTTGCAGCAGTCGAGGAACTCTCAGCTTCAGCCGAAAGCATGTCCTCCGGTTCCGAGGAGCTTGCTGCCACAGTTAGAAGCATGAATGAAGAAACTGTTAAAGTCTTTGCGGAAGTTGAGCACACAAATACAGTGACTGATAAAATACGGAAGATTTCTATTCAAAGTAACATTCTTGGCCTAAATGCTTCAATCGAGGCTGCTCGAGCCGGCGAACAGGGAAGAGGTTTTGCGGTTGTTGCTAACGAGGTTCGAAAACTGGCTGAGTCGACTAAGGATTCTACGCAGGAAATCGAACATGACCTACGAGAAGTAAAAGATTCAGTATATAAGCTTGTTGAGGCGGTTGAACAACTTGAAGTTGTAACCGATGCTCAGGCCATTGCCTCGCAAGAATTGACTCAGGCCCTGGGGCAAATTGCACGAATGGCAGAACAACTGGTTAACATGGGGAAAAGTTAGCTTCTTTTCCTTCTCCGCTTCTGAGACACATTTATCACAGTTAATGATTAATTAAATATCCATAGTAGAGAGTAGGTGAGAACATGGGTATATCTCTTAGAGAAATTTTAAAATCACAGTTCTTCAAAGACTTTAAGGTAATTGCAGGTCATGGAGGCTTAGATAAACAGATACAGGGCTTAGCGATACTAGACGCTCCGGATGGATTTAACTGGACAAAGGGTAGAGAACTGGTCATATCTTCGGGTTATATATTTCAACAAAATCCAGGATTGTTTGAGGACTACATAAAGACAGACAAATTTAAGGAAACGTCAGGACTAGGAATAAAGCTAAGATTCCTAAAAAACATCCCAGACCATATAATAGCAGCCTTTGATGATTATGATATACCCCTCATCATTATTCCGCCAGATCCTTCATGGATGGGTATGATGAATCAGCTAAATGTACTTGTAATGAACAAAAACATAAGGCAATTTAACATTGGCAATATAAATCCGAGGAGCTTTTCCGATTTATCCTATCAAGTCAGAAAGATAAAGAAAATACTGTCTCAGATAGAAAAAGAAATGAAGTTTCCGGCCATGCTCTATGATTTATCAAGTGAAAAGGCATATTATAGCTCTCCTGCATTTTTAAGGCTAGCCGGTGACCTAAAAATAGAAGATTTTTGGAGTCCTTCATTCCATTTCACCGAAGAAATACTATGTGACAACCTTAAAATGATTAGATATAAGTTCCATGATGATAAGTACGACAAACCTTATAGTTGGATTACTGTACCTATTGCGGTTGGAGACAAGAGCAAGGCTTACTTTGTAGTGGTTGAAGCTACAGGGCTTATAGACTATTATGATCAATTCGCTTTACGCATTGGATTTTTATTACTTCAATCCTTATATGAGCAAATACTAGTTGCTCAGAGCATTGGGGACGTAGGTTTTGAAAAATTTGTGACAGAAGTTATATCAGGGAGCTTGTCAAATAATGAAATTTTAGCTAAAAGTGCCATTGACTTTGGTATAGATATAAACGTGAACTATCATTTACTTTTAATGAAGCAAATAAACAAAGAGGTTATTCTATCAAGCTACAAGGACGTGATTAAGGATACTGTCAATAAAAGTATTAGTCAGGTGAGAGCTAGAATGGCTATAATCGATGAAAGCAGCTGTGTTTTTCTATTTCCAATCAATGATAGAATTTCAGCTGGAAAAAGCTTGGAGTTAATCAGGAAAGCTTCTAAGGAAATACAGAAAAGTTTAGAAAATATAATAAAGAATATAAGGCTAGTGTTTGGTATCTCGGATATTAGCGATACAATATTTGAAATAAAGAGAAACTATTCTAGATGTGTACAGACTATAAGAATTGGTAGACTTTTATATCCACATGAGGATTACCTCACTTACTCGGGGCTAGGAGTTTTTGCTTGGATAGACATCAAGGAAGATGAGCTAGAAATAATGCTAAAGGACATAAATAATTTAATTAAAAAGGATGACCATAGGGAGTTAGTAGGAACATTGAAAACCTATCTGGATTGCAAAATGAACTATAGTCTTACAGCAAAGCAACTTTTCATACACATTAATACTGTTCGAAAGAGAATAGACGATATAAATAATTTGATTAACTTCAACCTAGAGAACCCTATGAATAGATTGAAGCTGGAAATTTTACTTAAGCTGTTGAGTTTTTAAATAATCAAAAAATTAAGCACAAATAAATTAGTTTTAAGCAGGATCCTCAAGTACAGGCCGACTTCAGTCTAAGTACGGTAACTATTAGAAGAATAGAAAAATATTCACTGATTTCATAAAATAATGAAAGTTTTTACGTTGAATGTCATAAGTAAACACAATAAAATTATGTCATAGAGAAAGACTTAGTTCAGATGGAAGTCTTAACTCCATCATAGCTGATCAGTTAGAGTTTTCTCAAGTAGGGAAATAGAACTAATATAATACGACCGGATGAAGACGATAGGAGAGTTCCCCACGTTGTTTAACTTGAGCTGGGGACGCCGAAGGCATAAGGGACTTCTTTAGACTGAAGAAGTGCTGAAGATCTCAGGCAAATGTACTTTCGGCGGACGGGATTCTGGAGAGTGCCTGCCAAAGGCGGGCCACCAAAGGAGCAACTTGACTTTCAAGTAAACTCTCAGGTAAAAGGACAGAAGTATGGCAGCTAACTATGCTGTTGTATGCTTCTGTCTTTTTATTATAGTCAATTTTCAAGGAGGAATGCCATGACAAAATTAATCGAACCTGATCCTGAATGTAAATCCTATTCCCTTTGACCTGCATAGCACAAGGAGGAAAAGAAATTGACTAAATTAATTAACCACGATCCCGAGGTAGCCAGGGCTATTGAACTTGAACTTAATCGACAAAATGAAAAGATTGAACTCATTGCCTCGGAAAATTTCGTTTCTCCGATGGTAATGGAGGCTCAAGGAAGCGTTTTAACGAACAAATACGCCGAGGGTTATCCGGGTAAACGTTATTATGGTGGGTGTGAATATGTAGACATTGTGGAAAGCATCGCCATTGAGCGGGCAAAAGCATTATTTGATGCCGAACATGTAAATGTTCAACCTCACTCGGGTGCTCAGGCCAATACTGCGGTATATTTTGCTGTTCTTAAACCCGGAGACAAGGTAATGGGACTTAATCTTTCCCATGGTGGACATCTGACCCACGGCAGTCCGGTAAATATTTCCGGTACTTATTTTCAATTTGATTCGTATGGAGTCGAAGTGGAAACCCAAACTTTGGATTATGATAAAATTGCCCAACGGGCCAAAGAATATCAACCGAAAATGATTGTAGCTGGAATGAGCGCTTACCCCAGGGCTTTGGATTTCAAAAGGTTTAAAGAAATTGCCGACGAAGTTGACGCATTGTTGATGGTTGATATGGCTCACATTGCGGGATTAGTGGCTACTGGTTTGCATGTCAATCCAGTTCCATATGCAGATTTTGTTACCAGCACTACTCATAAAACCTTAAGAGGACCCCGAGGTGGAATAATCATGTGCAAGGAGGAATATGCCAAAGCTATTGATAAATCCGTTTTCCCGGGAATCCAGGGAGGGCCGCTGATGCATGTGATAGCAGCTAAAGCAGTAGCATTGGGAGAAGCGTTAAAACCTGAATTTACGGAATACCAAAAACAGGTCATTAATAATGCCGCTTTCTTGGCTAATTCCCTACGGGAACGTGGTTTCCATCTGGTTTCTGGTGGAACAGATACCCATTTAATGCTGGTGGATCTGCGCAATAGACAGCTAACTGGTCAGGAAGGTGAGCATAGATTAGACGAGATTGGAATCACTGTAAACAAGAATACTATTCCCTTCGATCCGCAGAGTCCTTTTGTTACCAGTGGTTTGCGCATCGGTACTCCTGCAGCAACTACTAGAGGGTTTAAGGAACCGGAAATGCACGCTATTGCTGAGATTGTTGACGTAGCTTTATCCGAGGATTTTGTAACTAACAAAGAAATATTAAAACATACGGTTAAAGATATTTGTGCTAAATATCCCTTATACCGTTAATGGATTATCATAGTCTTGGTCTGGAGGGGTATCTGATGAACGTATTTGACATCCTGGGTCCAGTGATGATAGGGCCATCCAGTTCCCATACCGCGGGTGCTGTCAGGATTGGAAAAATTGCCAGAATCGTATTAGGAGAGCAGATCGTAAAAGCGGATGTATACCTGCACGGTTCCTTCGCCGAAACATACTTGGGCCACGGTACGGACCGCGCTATCGTCGGGGGCTTGTTGGGCTTCTCTACCGATGATGAACGAATCAGGGAAGCTGTAGCTATTGCGGCCAAAGTAGGCATCCAGGTAACTTTTCATAAATCGAATTTAGGGGAGGTTCACCCCAATACTGCTAAGATTATTTCCAGCGGTGTTTCGGGAAAACCAATTTCTGTGGTAGCTTCTTCTGTCGGCGGCGGCAATATCAAGGTAATTAACGTATTGGGTTTCTCAGTTAATTTTAGTGGACAATTTCACACCCTGATTATTCCTCATCTTGATCGGCCGGGTACTGTCGGAGCGGTTGTTGGAGTTTTGGCCGGAAAGGGTATTAACATAGCCCAAATGTACGTTACCCGAGAACGACTTGGTTTACAAGCTATGATGGTTATTGAAACGGATGAGGAGTGCGACCGGGAAACGATGGAGACTTTAAATACAATATCAACCCTATTATCTGTGACCTTAGTTAAACCTCTTTAATTGGAAAGCGAGGGCAAAAATGATCTCCTATACGAGTATTCAAGAGTTAATCGAAAAGTCTACCTTAGAAGGTAAACGTTTGTCTGCGATAATTTTGGAGGATCAAGCTGAGGTTTTAGGTCAGTCCCAAACGGAATTGTACCGAAAGATGCAGGAACGGTTAGGGGTAATGAGGGAGTCCTTAGGAAAAGGACTGAGTCAAATTAACAAGTCGTTTAGCGGCATGGTAGGCGGGGATTCCCAACTACTTCAGGAGGCAATGGCAAAAAGTAAACTCTTAGGTGGGCAAGTATTAGATGGGGCAATACTGAAGGCAATAGCTATAGCCGAGGTCAATGCTGCCATGGGTCGTATTGTAGCGGCTCCGACGGCTGGTTCTTGCGGCATATTACCAGGAGTTTTGTTAACGGTCGCCGAAAAACTAAATTCTTCTGAAGAAGACCTCGTTAATGCGCTTTTTACAGCGTCTGGAGTGGGCATAGTTATAGCCAAAAATGCAGGGATTTCCGGTGCTGCCGGGGGGTGCCAAGCGGAATGCGGCAGCGCTTCAGGAATGGCTGCTGCTGCAGTGGTGGAAATGGCCGGGGGCACACCTGAACAATGCGGTCACGCCTGTGCCATCGCTCTGAAGAACATTTTAGGGCTTGTCTGTGATCCGGTTGCTGGTTTGGTAGAAGTCCCTTGTGTGAAAAGAAATGCAGCAGGTGCTGCTAATGCACTCGTAGCTATTGACTTGGCGCTTGCCGGTATTAAAAGTGTAATCCCAGTTGATGAAGTAATACTAGCCATGTACCAAATTGGGCAATCGATGCCCGTTACCCTAAAGGAGACAGCCCTAGGGGGATTAGCAGTTACACCCACCGGTTGTCGATTGGCAAAGGAACTTGAGGATCGACGAAACGACACCGCTTGATAAAGATTACAGAATTTTTAGGAGGTGCAATCTTGACAACACTAAGAACACCCTTGTATGAAGCCCATGTCCAAGCAAATGCTAAGATTATTGACTTTGGCGGCTGGGAAATGCCTGTGCAGTATGCCGGGGTCATCGAAGAACACAATACAGTGAGGTCAAAGGTCGGCCTTTTCGATGTTTCCCATATGGGTGAAATTGATGTTACAGGGAAAGATGCGCTTGCTTTCGTTCAAAACCTCATTACAAATGACGTAACCCAAATTCAGGATGGACAGATTCTTTATTCTCCTATGTGCTATCCGAATGGTGGAATCGTCGATGATCTTTTAGTCTATCGTTATAGAGCAGAGCATTTCTATATTGTAGTTAACGCTTCAAATACGGATAAAGACTATGCTTGGATGCTGGAACAAATACAAGGCTATTCAGTCCAGGTGGAGAATGTATCAGACCAAGTCGCGCAACTGGCGTTACAAGGCCCCTTTGCTGAACAAATTCTGCAAAAGTTAACACCCATCGATCTAAAGGAGATTAAATACTATTGGTTTATGCATGGGGAAGTGAACGGAGTACCCTGCCTTGTTTCTCGTACAGGTTATACTGGTGAAGACGGTTTCGAGATCTATATCGCACCAGATAAAGCATCCGATCTTTGGCGCAAGATTCTTGAAGTCGGCGCTCCCGAAGGCGTTCAACCCATTGGACTCGGGGCTCGTGATACCCTTCGTTTTGAAGCACGGTTACCGCTTTACGGTAACGAGTTAGGACCTGAAATCTCCCCCTTAGAAGTAGGAATTGGTATTTTCGTAAAGCTTAACAAAGAGAATTTCATTGGTAAAGAAGCGCTGGTCCAACAAAAGGAAAAAGGCATTCCCCGTAAGCTTGTAGGCCTTGAAATGATCGAACGTGGGATTGCTCGTTCCCATTATCTGCTACAGAAAGATGGAGATGAAGTGGGTTTCATAACCTCAGGTTCTTTCTCGCCAACCTTAAACAAAAATATTGCCCTTGGCTTGATTCGTGCAGACCTAGCTGAGATAGGGGCAACTCTGGATGTTATCATTCGGAACAAACCCGTAATAGCTCAAATTATCCCTTCGCTATTCTATAAGAGAGCCAAGTAACTCCAATTGAATTAGAATCTAAATATTATGAAATTTAAACAATAAATACAATTAGGGGGAATTATTCATGAATCCAACCGATATCAAATATAGCAAAACCCACGAGTGGGCAAAGGCTGAAGGAAATATTATTACATCCGGAATTACTGATCATGCTCAAACAAGTTTAGGAGATGTTGTCTTTGTCGAACTGCCAGAAATCAGGGCAACAGTAAGCGCTGGTGAAGCGTATGGTACAATTGAGTCTGTTAAAGCGGTCTCTGATGTTGTTGCAGCAGTCAGCGGAAAAGTCATTGAAATCAATGAGGCTGTAATCGATGCTCCGGATACGTTGAATAATGATCCCTATGGTGAGGGCTGGTTAATCAAAATTGAAGCAGAAGATCTTTCCGAATTGGAATCCATGATGAGCGTCTCCGAATATGAAACCTTTGTGGCCGAGGAGGAGCATTAAAATGAACTATGTACCCAATACGGCTAGCCAACAGGAACAGTTATTGGCCCGCATCGGTGTCAATGATATAGAAGAACTGTTTCAAGATGTGCCAGAGAGTGTACGTTTGTACCGCCCTCTTAATATTCAAGGTGGAATGTCCGAACAGGAATTGGTCAAACATGTCAAAGCCTTGGCTGCAAAGAACAGCAGTTTAGAGCAGTACACCTCCTTTTTGGGTGCAGGTGCTTATGAGCACTACATTCCGTCATTTGTCGATCAATTACTCCTTCGTCAGGAATTTTATACGGCCTATACTCCATACCAGCCGGAAATCAGTCAAGGAACTCTTCAGGCGATCTATGAGTATCAAAGCTTGGTTTGTGAATTGACAGGTATGGATGCATCGAATGCTTCAATGTATGACGGGGCGACGGCAATGGCTGAAGCAGCTTTGATGAGTTGCGATGCAACTCGCCGCGACAAAGTTCTTGTTGCGAAGACTGTTCATCCGGAGTATAGAGAGGTCTTACAGACCTATCTCGAACCTCGTGGTGTCAAGATCGAAGATATCGAGTACTCTGATGGCGTCATCGATTATGACGCTTTGGGTAATACTCTTAATAAAGAAATTGCCTGCGTTATCATCCAATATCCAAACTTTTTCGGAAGTGTTGAAGACTATGTACGGATAGCTGATATGGCACATTCTTTGGGCGCGCTCTTAGTCTTCGTCACGAATCCGGTAGCTCTGGGATTGTTGAAATCTCCAGGGGAATTGGGTGCTGACATTGTAGTAGGCGAAGGACAAGTTTTTGGTAATCCCCTAAATTACGGTGGTCCCAATCTCGGGTTTCTGGCTTGTCGTGAGAAATTTACCCGACGTATGCCGGGACGGATCGTTGGAGCAACTACTGATCATAACGGCAAGACCGGGTATGTTTTGACCCTCCAGGCACGTGAACAACATATCAGACGTGAGAAAGCCTCTTCCAATATTTGTTCAAATGAAGCACTTTGTGCTTTAGCCTTTACAATGCATCTCAGTGCTCTTGGCAAACAAGGAATTCATGATTTGGCTCATCTGAATGTGCAGAAAGCACATTACGCTGCTCGGCAAATCGCTGCTATACAGGGTATGAGCCTGGCCTTTACCAGCTCTTTCTTTCATGAATTCGTGATACAAACCACAGAATCACCAGCCAGAATCAACGAGGAGCTGTTAAAGAACAACATTATCGGTGGGCTTGACCTATCACGATTCTATCCCGAACTGGATCATCATCTCCTGTTTTGTGTTACTGAAACAAAGAGCAAAGAAGATATCGACAGGCTTGTCACCGTACTGGAGGGGATCAAATGAAAATGGAACCACTAATTTTCGAGCAAAGTGCAGAAGGCCGTTGTGCCATGAGCCTACCTGTTTGTGATGTACCTGAAGTTGATTTGGATACCATTTTACCGTCACAACTACTGAGAGACAGTAAACCAGAGCTGCCACAGCTGGCAGAAGTTGACCTTGTCAGACATTTTACACGGTTATCATCCTTCAACCACGGTGTGGATACCGGTTTTTATCCGCTGGGATCTTGCACAATGAAGTATAATCCCAAAGTTAATGAAAGCCTTGCTCGTTTAAGTGATTTTACCGATATTCATCCTTATCAGCCAGAGCAATTGACTCAAGGTTCCTTACAATTGATGTATGAGCTGCAACAGGACCTCTGTGAAATCACGGGGATGGATGCCTTCACTCTGCAGCCGGCTGCCGGTGCTCATGGTGAAATGACCGGTATTTTAATGATTAAAGCCTACCACGAGTCCCGTCAGGATACAAAGCGTACCAAAATCATTGTTCCTGATGCTGCACACGGTACGAACCCTGCTACCGCTTCGATGGCTGGATTTAATATTATCCAGGTTCCATCTAATGAACGCGGGGGAGTAGATATCGAGGCTCTGCGTAAGGTAGCCAACGAAGAAGTCGCAGGATTAATGCTGACCAATCCGAATACACTGGGTTTATTTGATGAAAATATCCTTGAGATTGCCGAAATCATCCACTCTGTCGGCGGATTACTTTATTATGATGGAGCGAATACGAACGCCATCATGGGTATTACCCGTCCTGGAGATATGGGTTTTGATGCTGTTCATATCAATTTGCATAAGACGTTTTCAACTCCTCATGGCGGTGGCGGTCCTGGTGCTGGTCCCGTCGGGGTTAAAGAATTTTTAGAGCCTTTCTTACCCAAACCAGTAGTGGAGAAACGCGAAGACAGAACATTTACCTTAAACTATAACCCGCCACAATCAATAGGGCGTGTAAAAACGTTTTATTCGAATTTTTCAGTTCTTGTTAAAGCGTATGCCTATATTCGTGGCCTTGGCGGAGAAGGTTTGAAAAATGCTACCCAAAATGCAGTACTCAATGCAAATTATCTGATGAGCATACTCAAGGAGCATTATTATCTCCCCTATGATCGGACGTGCAAACATGAGTTTGTCATAACCTCTAAAAATCTTACACAATATGGTATCCATACCTTAGATATAGCTAAACGCCTGCTTGATTACGGTTATCATCCGCCGACAATTTATTTTCCGTTAGTCGTTGAAGAAGCGATGATGATCGAGCCAACCGAAAGTGAAAGTCTGGAGACCCTCGATCAATTTGTTGAAGTCATGATCAAAATAGCGGAGGAAGCGAAAAGGGATTCAGAGCTGGTTAAAACCGCCCCTCACAATACTCTGATAACACGTTTGGATGAAACAGCAGCTGCCCGGAAGCCGAACCTTCGTTGGAAGAAAGAATAGGTTTTATTTGGGAGGGAAAAATCGTGGAGCATTATCAGGTGGGTATTCTTGGAGGAGGACCAGGAGGTTATGTATGCGCTCTAAGAGCAGCGCAGCTGGGATTAAGCGTTGTTCTTGTTGAAGGCGACCGCTTGGGCGGAACCTGTCTGAACAGAGGGTGTATTCCAACTAAAGCCTTAGTAAAATCTGCTGATCTTTGGAGAGAACTACAGCATGCAGAGGAATTTGGAATCCAGGCAGGAGAAAATTCTTTTGATTTTGCAAAGATGATCGAACGCAAAGATCGCGTAGTCAATACTCTGGTTTCTGGAGTCGAGCAACTTTTTAAAGCCGCCAAGATTCAAGTGATCAAAGGATGGGGCGAAATTACCGAAGCTGGCAGGATTAACGTCGAAACAGAATCCGGCAAGGTCAGTCTTGAAGTTGAAAATCTGGTTATTGCGACCGGATCCACACCATTCCGTATCCCGATCCCTGGCGTGAACCTTGACGGGGTTATGACCAGTGATAATATTTTAGATGAGAAAACATTGCCGGAAAAACTGGTGATCATCGGCGGCGGTGTTATCGGCTTAGAGTTTGCTTCCATTTTCCAAGCACTGGGTGTAAAAATTACCGTTGTTGAAATGCTGCCTTCTTTGTTGGCTAATATTGATGAAGAAATCCCGAAGCGATTGAACCCAGTGCTTAAGAAAACCGGCATTGATATTCTGACTAAAACCATGGTTAAAGAGATCAAATCGGTTGAGAACGGTTTGGTGACTGTTGTGGAAAACGCTAAAGGAATACAGGAAATTCAGTCTGATCGGGTTTTGATGGCAACTGGGCGAAGATTTAATCTGCGCGGAGTAAACACCGAACAATTGGGATTGGAACTTGAGAGGGGTGCCATTGCTGTTGATTCTCAGATGAGAACATCCGTACCCAATATCTATGCGATCGGGGATGTCACAGGAAAAATGATGCTGGCTCATGTTGCTTCGGCGCAGGGTATGGTCGTTGCTGAGCATATAGCCGGTCATCAGGTGGAAATGAGTTATCGCGCAGTACCCAGCGCAATTTTCACCCATCCTGAAATAGCGGCTGTCGGCGCAACCGAGCAAGAGCTTAAAGCTGCAGACGTCAAATACAAAGTCAGCAAATTCCCCTTCAGTGCGAATGGTAAAGCCATAGCGTTGGGCGAAACAATAGGAATCGTAAAAATTCTTACTAATGAAGAGGGGATCGTTCTCGGTTCCAGCATCATGGGTCCTCAAGCGAGCAGTTTGATTCAAGAACTGGTATTGGCTGTGGAAAAAGGCCTGAACGCTGAAGAATTAGCTAAAACAATCCATGCACATCCCACGTTGCCTGAAGCAGTGATGGAAGCAGCTCATGGAATTCTGGAAAAACCCTTACATTTTGCCTAACACGACGATTCCTCAAACTCAAATCATTCAAAGATACAGAGAAAAGAACAAAATAGAAGAGGCGTCTCGAGAAATGAAATACCTGTTGGCACTAAGGCCAATCCATTTAACTCGTCCCGAGCGAATCAAAGCTCATGTCACGGTTTGCATTCTGGCCTACCTACTGGTATATACGATGGAGATGATGCTTAAGAGGGCTAAACATTCAATATCTCCTATAGAAGTTTTGAAACAAGTAGAAAGCTGCCAGTTAAATCAAGTAGGTATCAAAGGCTCACCTGGTTATTCGCTTACCGTTACAGAAATGACAGAGCAACAATTAGAATGGATGAAACTCTTCAACTGTGAGAACTTTTTAAAACCAAAGGCATTAAAACAGATAACAAAATCCTTGCAAAATACGCTGTAGTGACAAAAATATTATCGATATATGCCTCAAAGCCTTGCTGCGTCTAGTACTGGAAAATTCTTACGCCAAACTTGGGTAATATAGGAAATTGGAAAACCCCGTAGACTTTTGAACTCCTCGGGGTTTTTTATCTATCCCTTAATGATTTACTTTCCTGTTTCTAATTGCTCTTTAAGGTTATTCTCATCAAGTTTATCCTCGTTTTTATGAAGATTAAATGCATAGGAGAAAGTAACTAACAATCCAAACCATAATGGTGCGATATATAGGGCAACACGCGTATCGTCATTAAAATACATGATAACGAGAACAAAGACTAAGAATGCAAGACATGCCCAATTGGCATAAGGATAGCCCATCATACGATACTTCAGAAGCCAGAGGCTGTGAGCCATAAGTGCAGTGTGCAAAGTCGAACCTCGTGTTTAGTGCCTCGAACCTCGAATAGCCCCTAGATAAGGGCAGAGCGGGTGTTTGAGGTTAGTTTTTACTCCCCGGTATCAGTCAACTCCTCTTTTCCTCCGGAGGGTGGGACCTCATAATATTGGGCGCTTTTATATCAACTTTGACCTCAACCTCAATAGCAGCCTTTTCATAATAATCCAACCGATTAGACTGGATTTGCTCCCAATCGTTAGGATAACGATACCAAAGGTAATTACCAATACCTAAGATGTCAGAATTAAAGTCTGTTTGGGATTTAGCCAGGAGTTCTTCCATATCAGACTTTACTTTACGTTCTAGCGCTTCACCCAGTTTAAGATAGAATTCTGGATCCTCGCTCGGCACTTCAGCCTTCTGCTCGGGTCTGTTCAATAACTGGTCTCCCAGGCTACCCTTAATTTTAATAGTGACATGTGCTTTAATTTGGTCTTCAACTATTTCGGCCTTAAGTTTAGCACTGTTGCTAATAACCTCTATTCCAGCCTTGTTCTGGGGGTTATCCGGATGAGGTACCACGATCAGCCCTGTCTTCATCTCTCCTTTCATTAAGAGATAGGACTGAGATTCATCAGGAGATAGCCAGCCTACTAATTTGTCGCCCCGGAAAACTGCGCTACCATCCAAAGCAAGTTCACTCTTTTCCGGAACTTTAGCCCCTGGGGCAAGTAATTTTTTCTCATTCGTATCCCAAATCCCCAAGACACTGACCATTGGGTCAACACCAGGTTCCCCTAAATCACGATGGAAATCCTTATTTTTAATAACCCTGCTCTTACCCAGGAAACCTTGTTCAGCCTTGACCAAGGAATTAATTAGGGTTAAAGGATTCTTCTCGAATTGGGGATCGATTTTAAAAATAGAGTTTGTTGAACCTTTAGTGATAAATACCCAGGCGTTTTTGCGATTTTTGACATTATTGAAAAGGTTGTCCATATATTGTTCTACACCAGTGCGGGCCAAATCTTCACTAATGATTACGGCTTGCAGGTAGTTCCCAAACAAGCGCTTCGGCAAATGAGAATTAATGTCACGCAGAGCATCTAACATTGTGTCTCCGATGGCTGAGGAAACCATAAGGAGCTTCTCAGGTGGAGCACTTCCCGTTGGGACCGGACTAAGCGGGGGAGAGACGGCTAAGGTGATCTGGATCTTTCCTTCCGCTGTCCTGTCCAAGGCTATCCAGTTCACCCAGGCATATTGCTCGGGTTCAATACGATTCCAGCAGCCCGTTAAATTTAGAAGAAATAACATTAGTAAACTAAAGGTTAAACTACGTTTAAGCATGACTGTTTTTTACCTTTGCTATTATAAGCAGAAATCCAGGCAGGATGAGAAATGCCGTTGGAATAAGAATTTTAAAAGTCACCAACTCGAGCCAGACCTGGGTCGTTTCGGCGAAGTTTTTAGGGGCGAGCGCGAGGAGAGGGAGTGCGATAAGGGCGGGAAGGAGGACAGTCCGGTAGGTTTTGCGTCCTATGGCTTGGGCAGTGCAGATGGCATAGCAGTAAGTAAACACACCCAACTTAATAATATTGATAAGGAGCCAACCCGAAATGACAATTACTTCAAAATTCTCGAAAACATCCATAATTTCTAATTCCGCAGTAATTCTAAGCAGGGGAAAAAGATAGACTGAAGCCCGGTAGATACCCAGTACAAACAGAATGGTCTGGGTAACTACGGTCATAATCACCCCAGCTAAGAGTAGCCCCTTGAGCGAAGCAGATTGAAGTTCTTCCGGTTTGTTGATTGAGGGAGCTAAAATGAGGATGAAAAAGACTTCAGCGAGACAGGCAGTACCGGGAAAAGCCCCCTTTAAAATCCCGCTAAAATCAAGCTGATAGACAGGAAGTGCCCGATAGATTTTCCCTACCGGTATTGACAGCAAGAGAGGGATTACTAATATTAAGATGGCAACGGGAAAGACTAGGTCATTGGCCCGGGCGATGGGTTCAATCCCCAACCAGGCACTATACACCGCCAGTAAGGTGAGACCTAAAACCAAAGGCCATAAGGGGGTCTCTGGCAAAATCGTGATCTGAGTAAGCTGTGTAATAACGCCTAGGCTTAATGCTGCCATATACAGGCAAGTCAAACCGTAAAAAAGGCCCACAAGTTTACCCAACCAGGGCCCTAATATAATTTGAGCGTACTGGAAAATGGCTTGCCCCGGAAATCGTTTGGCCAAAGTAAGATTTAACATAATCCCTGCCGTAACCACTGCGGTAGCCGAGAGTAGGACAAGCCAAGCATTTTGTTTAGCGTTATAGATGATTATACCCGGTATTAAAATAGAAGATGTGGAAACTAATACAGAAACAATTAACCAGGTAAACTGACGTGAGGAAATTTTCTCAATAATCAATTTGTTCAGGGCTCCTTCTCAGGCCCGGGCTTTTGGTTGCGGCCTGCCTTAGTTTCGTCTTCCGGCCTGTAATAAGTTGGGCGATGGGTCTGTAGCCACAAGGGGAGACGAATAAACATATCCCCCAAGTCTTTGAGAAAAAGAGGAGCTATAGGAGCAAAATAAGGAACTCCAAAAGAACGCAAGCTTACCAGATGCATGAGGAAAAACATTGCTCCGAGAATCATCCCGAAAAAGCCTAAGGCAGCACTTAATAAAATAATGGGAAAACGCAGCAGACGGATAGAGAGAGCGGCACTATAATTCGGAACTATGAAAGATGACAGGGTTGTAAAAGCAACAATAACAACGATGATGGGTTCAACTAAGCCTGCAGTAACTCCCGCTTCCCCAATGACCAGGGCACCCACGATACTCATGGTTTGACCAAAAACACCTGGCATGCGCAGACCGGCTTCACGTAAAATTTCTACCACTAATTCCATAATTATCATTTCGATAGCCGTAGGAAACGGAGTCCTGGTACGGGAGCCGGAAATAATCACTGCTAAGGATTGAGGTAGCATTTCTAGGTGGAACGTAGTCAAAGCCACATAGGCCCCCGGAAGCAAAAGGGTCATTAGGTGAGATGACAACCGGAGCAAGCGGACAAACGTTGAAAAATAGGGGCTTTCAATGTAGTCATCGGGAGACTTCAAGAAATCCCAGAATACTACCGGTATAATCGTAACCATCGAAGACCCATCGAGTAGTATACCTACCCGCCCATCCAAGAGGGCTGAGGTGAGACTGTCTGGACGCTCGGTATGTTGATAGGTAGGAAAGGGTGACCAAGGGGAATCGCTAATGAATTCGTTGATGACACCTAAGGATAATAGCCTGTCTATCTCAATTCGCTTGAGCCGGCGTCTAACCTCTTCGACGATCTGCCGGTTAGCTATTCCCTCAACATAAACGATACCTAATTCAACGGAAGTCTTGGTTCCTAGAGTATTCATTTCAATCCTGAGCTTTGGATTCTTAATCCTTTGTCTTAACAGTCCGATATTAGACCAAATAGATTCAACAAAACAATCCCGTGGGCCCGACACAAGCTTTTCATTTTGAGGTTCGGTTATAGACCTTTGTTCATATTTTTTCAAAGGGATTTTCAGCCCAGATTTAAACCCGGAGACTAAGAGGACGACTTCCCCTGAGGCTACAGCTTGGGATAACTCTTGGAGGGAGGTTATTTCCTGGGTACCGGCATACGGTAATACCTCAGCTAGGTTTTGCATATCCTTGGGCGGGACTGCAAGCTGAAGCAAGGGGGACAGCACCGATTTATTCAGTTGTTCAAGGTCAACAAAAGACTTGAGATAGACCAGAGCGCAGCCGGTATCTCCCGTAAAGGCCTGAAATCTATGGACTTGCAAGTCGGAGCTGTTGCCCATAGCTGATTGGACTTCCGTTATGGCTTGATCAACATCTAACGGCAGTGAACTATTCACATCGACTTTTGAATTGGGGTTTTGATTTTTGTCTGCCGGATGACGTGGTGAAAGTAATTTGCGGAACAGGAAACCACCCCCCTTGCTTAGTAAGTAGATTCTCGGAAACTCTCAGCCCAGTCCCACCAACTGGTCCTAGGCTGGATATATTTGGTTCACCCCCGCTTACCTCTCCTAACTTCACATAGCTAAAACAAGCAATTTTTAGATCCCACTAAAAAACTAGCGATAAAGTGTGTAATTTCCAAAATTAGGACTTGACAAACGTTTATTTGCCTCAAAATTAATTAGAGATTTTTTCTCTAGTTGATTGATCGGAGGCGATTTTTTGTTAGGCAATTGGCGTAAACATGGTGAGTATCAAACCTGGCTGAAATCTAAACTTATCTCTTTAATGCCAACAATGGTTTTATGGACACACCCTGTACTCTATAACTTCAGCAGATAGTCCAAATGACCTTCCGATGTTTCTGCGTTTAGTACAGGGTTCCCGGCATGATAGTGTAACCTTTGTCTTCTCCTGGGTTGAACTGCTTAATCTCTATCCCGAATTTAAGTTCAGTAAAGCTCTTTTAGATTCGGCCCACGATGTCTATGATATTTATCGCCTGCTATGGGCAAATCAAACGGAAGCTTTCATCAACCTTAATGGCCGTTACAAAGGCCATTCAACCTATTCCGGACCGCTTACTGTCAATGACAATGGGGTTCCCATCTGTATTGTCAACTTACCTATGCTCAATTGGGGATTTAACAATAACAGGTGCCGGATTAAGTGGCGTTGTCCTCATTACAAGGACAAGAGTCAATGTCCTAAACAACAGGTTTGTTCTCCAAGGAAATATGGCCGTGTAATCTACACCAAACCCAACTGGGATTTGCGTCTTTTTACTTCAACTCCCCGTGGCTCCAAGCCTTGGAAGAATATTTATGCCCGAAGAACCACTGTTGAGCGTACATTCAAGAGAATCCTTGTTGACCATAAAATTGAGAATGCCCGATGTCGAAGTAAAAAGCGCTGGTTTTGGCAAGCAACTTTGGCAGCTGTCAATCAGCACTTGGATGCGCAAGTTGTAATACTAAAGCCCTCTATTCTTTCTGACATAGGCCTCCTAACCATTTCGAAAGCAACATAACGCCAGACCTAAAAGAATACCCCATATACCCGCCGGGTTTTAAAAATGACTTGGAACACCGGTTTCTTTCCTATTGCCTTTTTGGGAAAGGGGAGCTTCTTCTTTTGCTTATCTTAGCTATGTGAAGTTGTCAAAGAACATTAAATGGATAGTGTTTCCATAATACCCAGAGTCAGTTATTGCTTTTCCGAGATACTACTTAGAAGCTAGTATATTATGTGTAGGAAGCTTCTCCGGTATGCTTTCATAAAGGGGCAATGTGTTTTCTAACGAGCCAATGCCACGAACCGAGGCAGCATGATGACAGAAACAAAAATGGATTATCAGGTGCTGGCTGGGGTTTACGATTATTTGCACAACAAGAAACTAACAAAGATCATGCTTCAGAACCTGCAGGAAATCGGGGTACCAGCTCCTTCAGAAGAAGATTTGGAGTTTGCCATCAAGATCACGGAGACATTAAGCGTAGAAGAACGCGTTAAAGTATTGTATCTAACAACATCAATAGGCTTAGTTCCGGTAACCATAGCCCCAGTTGATTGGACTACACCGCCCCTTCTGGGCGGATGGCTGGCGACCTCTTCATGGAGGGGTTTGGCTCTGCAGATTTTTAACATAATAATTGGTACAAGTTTGTATTACCCCTTTGTTAAGCTCTATGAGCTTCAAAAACGAAGGGCAATTATTAATACATATGAGCAATTAGTTCAAACTGTTCTCAGTGAAGATTATTGTACAAATAAGAGAATTTTAACCAGAAATGATCAGATAGGGAATATGGCAAATGCTCTAAGTTACGATATTCAAGCAGCTCTCGAAAAGGGAGAGTTTTTCCTTGAGTATCAGCCCCAGGTTGATGTAAAGGGTGTAGTTCTGGGTGTGGAGGCGTTACTTCGGTGGAATCATTTTTTGTATGGAAGGGTGAATCCACAGGTAGTTGTTGCTATAGCCGAAGAGGCTGGAATGATTAATAAATTAGGTCATAAAGGTCTAGGTGTAAGTATAGCCATGGATGATTTCGGAGCGGGCCATGCATCCCTTTATTATATGAAGCATTAAAATATACCGTAATATTCCATATAGTGCTGATTTTTTTGAGTAGGTTTATGATATAATATTGTAAATAGTGCTATTGACGTAATATGATTCAAAGGAGGTAAGAGCAATGTCCGCTAAAAAGGTTACGATAGAAGAAATCAAAGCTATTGTCGAACCGATCGCACGGAAATATGGTGTTGAACGGGTGTATCTATTTGGCTCTTATGCTCGTGGAGATGTTACAGAAAATAGTGATGTGGATTTACGAGTGGATAAGGGGTCTCTTAAAGGGATGTTTGCTTTATGTGGGCTGTATACGGAAATTGAGGAAGCTTTACAGATAAAAGTCGATGTTCTGACAACGGGAAGTCTGGAAGATGATTTTCTGCGTAAAATCCAGAAGGAGGAAGTGCTTTTGTATGCAGAATAACCGAAACGCTGATGTTCTTACGTAAGGTGACATTATGGGAAGGTCAAAATAATAGATGGGATATTCGTGCGCACAGACATCTACAGCCATTATCTGAGATGTATGTGCGCTTTTGTTATTTGTGGGACGGATCATCCCTGGCACGGCGCTCATCCTTCTCGCGGTCCCGGAAGAAGAAGGGGAGCAGTTCAGCGCGGAGATAGATATCGAAAACATGTCCGTTCGGGAACTGCAGAAGGCAGTGAAGGATCAACGTTGGGGAGATTGTCCTAACTGAATTCCAGGCGCTGGTTTAATTTTATACAGAAGGAAATTGAACTGTAAGGTAAATAAAAAGTAAAACCCCGGATCAATCCGGGGTTTTAGAGGAATGTTATGCTAATTAGGTGGTTTCTTGTAATATGGATTATCAAGATAAGTGTTGCAACGTGAGCAGTAGATCTTCTCTTCATAGCGATGATCACTTGCACTAAATAAAGTATTTTTACACTTTGGGCAGAAAAATTCAAACATCCTCGCTAACTCTTTCCTGTTTTTATAATCTTTCTGCTTCGCTTCGCTATATGTATTATACTAGAAATCCAAATAAATTTAACTATTTATAACAGATGATATCCCTTATTTCCTTGTATTTATGAGGAATTATATTCAATTGCTCACTTGGAAAAAGCTATCCCCTCGAAATTTACCTTAAGCTGGCCTATTCTGCTGGGCTGTAAGAAGCTCTGAACATGGGCTTGGTTATCAAGGTTGGGGCGGCGGATTTACTGATCAGTGAAGCCAAAAAGCTGGCGGGCAGTCTCGTTGAGAAGAGTGGGTTTGCCTTGAACATGGCCAAGGCCAAGGCGGCCCTGAACCAGAGTGTCAGTTTGGATCTTAATAGCGGGTTGGATTATGAAATCGAGTGTTTCGCGGCTTGCTTCTCAACGTATGATCAAAAAGAGGGCATGGCTGCCTTTGCGGAAAAAAGGAAACCAAAATTTATCGGAAGATAAACTCCCTGTCTGGATTAATAACGATGATAAAGGGGGCTTAGCAAAATGGAAATTAAAAATGTAGCAGTCATCGGTGCCGGCGCCATGGGCCTGGGGATTGCCCAGGTGTCAGCTCAGGCGGGTTATCAGGTCAGTTTAAATGATATTTCGGAGAATGGACTGGAAAAGGCGCTGAAAGCCATTGCCAAGTCCCTGGCTAAGAGTGTGGAAAAGGGTAAGCTTCTGCTGAGTCCCGAGCTGTGATTCTGGGCAGGATCAAAACCACCACTGACTTGGCCGAAGCTGTCCAAGATGCTGACCTGGTGGTTGAGGCAGTTTTTGGAAACCTGGCTCTAAAACAGGATATTTTCAAGAGGGTAGATCAAATAGCTCCCCAACACGCCATTTTTGGCTCCAACACATCCACCCTCCCCATCGCGGCCATAGCCGGTGGCACTGGAAGGCTGGACAAATTCGTGGGCATTCATTTTATGAATCCGGTTCCCTTGATGAAGGGAGTGGAATTGATTCGCGGCCGTCATACGTCCGACGAAACCCTGCAGATCAGCTTGGATTATGTCAAGTCCTTAGGCAAAGAAACGGCCATTTATGCTCCCGTTGCCGTTGATTCCGGCAACGTGGCCCTTGAATACGGAGTAGCACGGGAAGAGCAGGATGAATTAGCCTATGCCAGCCACCGGAACTATGGCGCGGCCTGGGAGAGAGGTTTCTTTCACAAGGAAATGACCCCCCTGGAAATCGTCAAAAGAGACAAAAAGGGCAAGGTTATTTCTAATCTAATGCTGGACAAAGACGAACAATATCGCTCAGATATCACTCCGGAAGCCCTGACCAAGTTAAAGCCGATTTTCGGCAATCCCACCTGCACGGCGGGTAACGCCCCGGGTATGAATGACGGTGCCGCTGCCCAAATTTTCACCACCAGAGGACATGCCGAAGAACTGGGACTGGAAATGATCTATACCTTAGTATCCATTGCCGCCATTGCCTTACAGCCAAGAATCATGCCCGTCTCCCCCGTCTTCGCCATTAAGAAGTGTTTAGATGAAGCAAAGCTGACCATGGCTGACCTGAAATACCTGGAGATTAATGAAGCCTTTGCCTGTGTGCCGCTGGTTTCCTGCAAACTTCTCTCCAACGACCGATTCTTAAGCAGTGACTATCAGGATATGGTCAAAGAGGCATCGGAAAAGCCGATTTTGGATAATGACGCAGCTATGGTTCGGAAATTTACTAAAAACGAGATTATTCCCGTGGCAGCGGAATACGACCAGAAAAATGAAATGCCCTGGCCCATCATCCAAAAAGGGTTTGAGATTGGCTTGTGGAATTTTAATCTACCCTTAAAATACAATGGCTTAGAACTAGACCATGTTACTGAAGCCATATTAATAGGAGAATTGGCTTACGGATGTTTAGGCATCAGCGGAGCATGGGAAGGCAATACCCTGGCCCTTACGCCAATCCTGATCGCAGGTACAGAAGAACAGCAAGACTAGCTATGGAAGTAACGGTGGATGCCGTTCAAATTCATGGCGGTTATGGGTACATGAGGGATTATCCCGTTGAAAAGCTGATGAGGGATGCTAAGATACTTCAAATCTATGAAGGAACTCAGCAAGTACAAAGGAGGGTCATTGCAGGTAGACTCTTGAGTTAAATATGAACTTCATCAAACAAGGCTCTCACCTAGGAAGAATGGGAAAAATCCAGTGAAGACCCCAAAATCCGGGAAGTTAACTTGGCAAGGCAAAAAGCAATCCTTGAAATTGTAACAAATTGGCCCTCCTGATGCCGAAATGCGGCTACTAGAGGGTCTCATCATCTTAAAGAGGATAGTTTTTGAAATATTTGGTGATTGGTGGAAGGAAAAGCGGGAAGTTCGACGAAAAAGAAAAGTATGCGTCAAACGTTGTCCATTTCAACCTTTTTGGCTGATCACTCTGAGTTTAATAAAGACTGAAGGCCAGATTCGCTTGAGGATTGATTTAAAGCCAAGGTTTTTTGGGGTCTATAAAAGTTTGGCAAGGAGAAAAATAACCATGAAAAAACAATTGTTAGACCAATTCCCCTATGCCATAATCCGAGTTAATTCAGAATATCAGGTTACATTCACAAATCTTCGAGGGCAATATTTGCTAAAAAGGCTTAGTTCAACCTTTTTAGCAAATATTCTCGATGATTATTCGGATCCATCTTTAATGAAATCTAAGATTTTACCTTCAGGTGAGGTTTTGTTTGTTCAAGTCTTTGTCGTCTATGGTACGAGCAACAGACTTATTCTAATTGGTGATGAGGTGGAGTTTCTTACCCGTCTCCCCGCCCCCTTTGAACAGATCTTAGAAGATTTTACGGTCGATCCAAGCGTTGTTAGTCAACGCATTGCCAGTCTTGTACAAGAAGCAGTTACGTTTGAACGATTTGATTTGATGAGGGTGGATGGAGCCCTTCGCAAGTATACCTATGAATATTCTATTGGACTAGAAGTTGAAGGGACCTTGCATACCGCCTATCGCTCCATAACGGACTCCGGATTGGGGTGGATATTTCAAAATGAAGCGTTGCATCTTGTGGAAACGTTGTCTCCAGAGGGGTTCTCTTTTCGAGAAGATCCTCAACTCTACCGAACAGGATTCCGTTCCGTTCTCAGAGTCCCGATTATCTTCGATCATAGAGTGATAGGAGCCATTCTCTTAGCTAGTTCGGAGGCAGGACGATTTCAAATAGAAGATGCCATGTTTTTTGAGATTCTCTCAAAGTTGGTAGCCCAGTCTTTATTCTATGCAGGTGTTCAACTTCAACATGAGTTTCAAACATTGGGTACGTCGACTCTGCTTCAAACGATAACATCTGCTGTTTCAGATCCCTTTACTCACGATTTTTTAAATCAATATTGTACCCAATTAGGCCTAAATTCTAAAATAGAACGTGTAGGAATTTGTCTTATCGATCAGGAAAAGGAGCAGTGTTGTTGTATTGCAGGAGCATGTAAAATCTTTAAGGGACAAGGTAAATGCACCCCCCTCACAAATACTGGAATTCAAATGATGATAAAATCAAAGAGTATTGTCGCTTTTAATCTTGCAGATCCTCGTTTTCAAAATATCGAATTAGGTTTGGTTGGACAAGGTATAACGGCGATTCTATATGCTCCGATTGAAAACCAAGAAGGAAAAATTATTGCCGCACTTACTGGGGTCACTTCAGACGAATTTGCTTTATCGTCAGCTGCAGCAGGTATTTTCAAGTTCGCCTCAGACCATCTTGGACTAATTCTTTCGAATATGCCTCTTAATACCCTGGTTGAAATGAGTCCGCAACGGTTACAAGTTTCCACTGCTCCAAAGGGGTTTGAACATATTATCGGTTCGTCAGACGTTATACGAAATACTATTAACCAGGCCTCAATCGCCGCCAAATACGATTTCCCGATCCTTATTACTGGGGAGACAGGAACAGGTAAAGAGCTGTTTGCCAAAGCGATTCATCAGTTTGGCCCTTCCGCAAAAGGCCCGTTTATTGTGGTTAACTCGGCGGCAATTCCTCCTAATCTTTTAGAGTCTGAGCTTTTTGGTTATAAGGAAGGTGCATTTACCGGAGGGTTAAAAGGCGGCAAAAAAGGTAAATTTCTCTTAGCAGATGAGGGAACAATTTTTCTGGATGAAATTGGAGAGCTGTCTTCTGAATTACAAGCAAAGCTCTTAAGAGTCGTCCAAGAGCAGGAAGTAGAGCCGCTGGGGTCAAGTAAACCTATTCCAGTTCATGTGCGAATTATCTCAGCAACACACCGTGATCTTAAGTTAATGGTCCGACAAGGAGAATTTCGGGAAGACTTACTGTATCGCTTAAATGCTATAGAAATACAGCTTCCTCCATTACGTTTGCGCGGTATGGATATCCTTGATTTAGCTCACAGCATGCTTCATTTTTTATCTAGAACACACGGAGCTCCAGTAAAGCATCTCTCATCTGATGCGAAAGTTCAGTTCCTGAAATATTCTTGGCCTGGAAATGTTCGCCAGCTTCAAAATGTGATCAACCGACTGTTTGTTTTCGTAGAAGGTCAAGTGATTCACTCCCGAGATCTTCCCCCTGAATTGTATACTCAAGATGGTGATAAAGCAGAGACAGAGTATCAGAAACTTGAACGCTTATTAAGCGAATTTGAGGGAAATAAGACAGCCATAGCGAATTATTTAGGGATTACACGCACTGGCTTATGGAAAAAATTAAAACGTCTTGGTCTTCAATCATAAACCTTCTTTTGTTCAATAGTTTACATGACTAAAAACATTACTTAGGGCATAAATCACATAAACCCATAGGCGCACACCAGATTGATTCTATGCTGCAGTTGCCTTGGGATCTGTCTGCTTAGAACCATTATTAAATATAATATTCCGTTTAACAGGCCAGATATTGTTAGTATAACCATCTTATAGAGCCAAAAAGCCTTAGAATCTTAAGGCTTTCTGGCTCTATACAAAACTTCATGCAGTTTACAAATTATGCAGCTAATGGCTTACTTACTTTCCTGCAGCAGTTGCTATTTTTCTCTTGCTTGCTCTAATAAATTCTTATTTTGCCTATATCTTAGGAATCCATCTACTCCAAGAAGCTCAGCATATCTTGCGAATTTTAACATTGCTAAGTTAGTCCAAATATAGCCAAAGTTGTTAAATGATCCACCAGCAAGGAATTGTAAATTCATGAACATAGCTATTAGGGCACTCCAAAATATTCTAAATCCAAGAATCATAAATACACCAACTAAAATTTCGAGAATTACCACTAAGGTATCAGTTACCCCGGGCATACTTAAAAAAACATTTTGTGCGATCCACGCAAATGCTTCATTGATGTTAAGTGGATCAAAACGAGTAACTTTTTCACCTGCTATGTTTGTAATGAGAGATCCGATTTTTTCAGCTGAATTGAGTTTGCCATCTGAAAACCATGCTATCTTGTGTAATCCGGATTCAATCCATGCCCATCCATAAATCAGTCGTGCTAACGTGAAGATAATCACTAGAAAAGCCACTTTCCCATCCTTTAATTGCGCTTTTACCTCATTAAAATAAGCTGCCATAAATATATACCTCCTTGTATTTGTTAATTTAAGACCTTGAAGGAAACCGTAGGATTAATTCAATTGGATTCTAAGGATACTTCCTCCTTACCATATTATTGATATCCTCTTGCCAAGTTATTAAAGTATAACTATCATAAGCTAGTCAATCAGACGTCGTCTTCACTATCATTGTGCAAAAAACATGCCAATGCTAAACATACAGAAAACGGGCATTTTTTATATCACAAGCGTTAACTAGTCAACAATTGTGTAAACTTGCTGATAACTTGTTAACAGTGGCATGCCCAATCGTTAAAGATCCATCGAAACAATGCAGCAACAAGGCAATTGGTTGTTGACAATGCGATCTAAAAATGCCGGATGCCTACTCGGCGGAACAACTTTCGAGCTGTCATTTATAGTCGTTAATCGATGCGGGAACCGTGACCTTAAGTGACTTATTAGGAGAAGCAGCAAAATATATGTAATTTACCATATCCAATTAAATGATTCCGATTGCTAGCATTGTATAGCAAGGTCTTCTGACTGCCATCGAACTTGGTTTTGTAGGTCACATTTTATTCTCTATGTTTAATTCAGGTAAAGTGTGTGGTTAACAAGTATTAATTATAAGTGTTGTGAACAGCGGAGCAGTTTTTCGTTTTGTGCAAAATATGTCGAACAAAAATTGTAGGATTATCAATTGTAGTGGTGTAACATAAAGTAGTAAGTCGATATTAACTAATTTCTTGCAGTAAGGAACATAGAGGGGTTTCTGATTTCCTTCTTCGCAACAGATTTAATTTCGACAATATTATAAAGAACATACAAGTAGTATTATGAAGATGCTAGTAGTGTATATGGAAGGAAGGGAAAGCGACATGAATTGGTTCTTGGAACGGTTAGAACCAAATTCGATAATCGGGATGACAGCGGGTGTGGATTTTTTTGATGGCTTAGGAGTTCTGTTACTGCGCAAAGGACAGCTGATTACGAAAGGGATAAAGGATCTCCTGCAGAAGCGAGAAGTTTATGTTTGGAGAAAACAGGAAAACATAAGTCGTCCGTCTGAGAGGATGAAAGCTTTTCCAAAAGATGTGTACATAGAATTAGTGGGATCTTTATGGGGTATTTACCATGAAGCGAAGCTTATTCGACCTGAGCATATTGAACAAACTGTTGTGCTCGTAGAAGCTATTCTAAAAGAGCTTAAACCTATAAATGTCTATCTGGGTTTAGATGTATTGCGATTAGACTTAGAGAAGTTCAAACAACATGATTATGGAACGTTTGTGCATAGCCTGAATGTTGCTTTATTAGCAACAATTACCGGAATGCGTTTAGGATATAAAGAGAAGAGACTCAAATATTTGACCTTGGGGGCGTTGCTTCATGACTTAGGAAAGTTGAGGGTGCCAAAGGAAATCTTGAACAAACAAGGTAGTTTGACAGAAGAAGAGTTTGTTATTATGAAGCAACACCCTCTGTTGGGAGTAGAAATGCTAAAGAATACCCATTTATTACCTAGGGTGCTGGAGACTGTCAAAAACCATCATGAGCGTTGGAATGGAAAGGGTTATCCTTACGGATTAATGGAGAACAATATTCATTTTGATGCTCAAATATTAGCTGTCACAGATGTTTATGAAGCATTAACTGCCGACAGGCCATATCGCAAAGGCTTACCACCGTACCATGCTCTCGAAATGATTATGTCCTGGTCAGGGAAGGACTTTAACCCGATAGTCGTACAAGCTTTTAGAGAGTCCCTGGTTTTATATCCTGAAAATGCTATTGTTACCCTCAATACGAGAGAAGTGGGAGTGATCACGGCAGTGCCCTTGCAACTTCCAACGCGACCTCTTATTCGTCTTTTATTTGATAGTAATGGTAGATTTCTCAATAAAGAGACATATATAGATTTGATGCAGGATTTAACTCGTTTTATTGGGCATGTAGAGTTTAAAGAAGTGGGATGAGACACGGTGTTTTTGTAGAACTATCAAAAGACTATTTTGGACAAACTAGTTATGTTAATCAAAAAAAATCGGAGGTTCGTATGAAAGAAGCCAAAAAAGCGGAAATCCAAATGAATCTGACTGAATTTGAAATGCCTCCTATGCAAGACGTTGTCATTGTGGGTCGTAATGCACCTATAGGACCTGAGGCATTAAAAAGGATGGTTGATGTCCTCAGTCCGGATCAGTATAAGATCATTAGAGTTGACCACCCAGTCATAGAAGCCATAGTAGTACGCAATGCTCTGATGAACATGGTCCCGGAAGAAAAATTATGTGAGTTCATTTTAGAGGAAGGAGGGAAGATTGTTGATGAAACTACGATTATCAAAGCCCATGTCAATATAACTGTACACATCAGCAAATCGATCGATTTATGATAAATATTAAGCGAGTTGCACATATTTACTCTAAAGAATTCTACGCAGTGGATGTATTGGATGGAGTTTCAAAGATAAGGACATTATTATTGGAAATTGAAAATGGTTGTTGTCCTGTAATGGATGATGGTAATCTGGTGGGAGTAATAACCTACAAGGAGCTCCTGAGAACACATCCCAATCGAATCATTGCAGATGCTATGAGAGGGAAACCGGTCACAGTTTCTGCAGAAATGCCGCTTTGGCAAGCCAAAGAACTCTTTGACGAGACCGGTTTAGATGTCTTCTTAGTAGAGGAAAAAGGTTTATTATCCGGTATTCTACCTCGAAACCTGCTCGAGGTTCAACTAGGATCTCATATTGATTCATTGACTGGTCTTTATAAGAGTGATTACATATATTATCATGGTGTTCGACTACTTGAAAATAAGCAAGAAATCAGTATTCTTTTTTTTGACATAAACAATTTCGGTTTAATCGATAAAACTTTCGGTCATACAGTAGGGGACAATATTCTAATCGAAGTGAGCAAACTGTTAAGAGAAAATGCTCCTTCGGAGGCCTTTTTGTGCCGTTTTGGAGGAGATGAATTTGCTGTTTTATTACCAGCACACTTGGACACAGGTGCAGCTTTAGCTTACCATTTGGCGGATATTATAGGTCGGCACAGCTTTACTTGCGGAATAGAGATAAGTATTTCTGCAGGAGTAATTGGGGGACGGCGGCATGAAGAACGTGCTGATGATCCATGGCACACAATGGAGCAACTGATAAATATTGCGAGTCTAAGGTCAACAGAAGCTAAAAAGACTAACGCAACACTTTCCATAGCAGATATTCAGGTTGGAGAAGAAATCGCTTAGGAAGAAAATACAAGGACTTATTATCTTTAGTGAAAAAAATTGTGACTATGCCCATATCTAAAGAAATACTGGAACTTCATCATGCGGCTTATGGTGTGGAAAATACGCAAGACGGCGTCCGCTTTTTCTTTGCACTGCCGGTTCAGCCCAAAATATGGGTTATATTTCCAGGAAAGATATGGACCTTGCATGAGATACTTATTCCTTCATCTCTAATACAGTATTGAATTTTAAGGAAGTAGCTATTATTTTAGCAGTACCTGTGGCTACAGGATCTTTATCTTTGTGGTAGTCAAACTTACAAGTGCGCCAAATACCGTCTCTGCCTATTCCCAAATATATAGTTGAGCCCTTTTCTGGTTTCATATTGAAATGTGAAAGAAGTTTGCGTATATCTCCCTGACAGAATCGTATAGGCATTTTTACAAACCTAACTCTTTCTGTATTAAATCCCTATCTCCATGACATCTTAGAAGTTTAAGCAAATATAGTTGTTTTTGGTCAGACTCAACTTTTGAAAACATATCTAGTTTCTCAACATAAATACTAAGAAATTCTAGAACGCTATCAAGCAGATTATTGATAGCAGCTTCTAACGTAGGACCTTCACCATAAAGGTCAATTTCCGGAAGAGAAACAGTATGAATTCCAATTTCTTTATCAAACTCTTTTTCTGGTTTGAAAATTAAATGGGACAAAAGCTTATCGAGATAAGAAGTTTTAATATGTGATACCATTTCGTTCTCATTATTTGCATTGAATGTTATTACTTCGATTCCTTTTAGAGCGATATGGTTAAGTTCAGAATAGTGCTTCTTTGTATCTCGAATATTGAACTTAGGTATTGCTAATGACATTTTATTGACACCCTCTCTAGACTCCATCATAATCCTCACTTTCAAGTTTATTATAAGTAGATCCTCCTCTTCAAAAAATTAAGTATGAGGAGACAGATAAGCTCAATGCGCTTGATCGGATGATGAGGAGTAATAAAGGCGTACGACTATAAAAAGCAGCTGGTTAAGGCTGCTTTTTTTGTAATTATTATATTTTGATTATTTAATTGTTATGAATGCCAAGTTGATCCTTTAGGGCACTTTGAAGAACTTGAGAGAAGTTTAAACCTTCGCGTTCCGCCATGATGTTAAGCCATTGCGGGATAGTAAGGGTTTTTTTGATAGCTTTGTTATCGTTGAATTTTCGATATTCAAGGGTATCAGCACTAATTAAAGTCACAAATGAGCCATGCTCAGTTTTAATTACATCAGGTGAAGAGGGTGGTGGGATAATTTCCTTAGATTCTTCCAGATCATAAAGACGTAAGCATAATACATCTTTAGCCATTTCATAAGCATCATATAAATTATCACCTTGAGTATAGCAACCTTCAATGTCCGGAAATTTTACAAAATAAGATCCATTGGATTCAATAGTGAATATCGCTGGGTATAAATAGCTAGTCATTGAGGTTCTCTCCCTTTTCATTTTTTATATTTCATTTATATCTATTAATTGGGACGTGGGGTTTATTTCAACCCCGCATCCTTGAGTATACTGTCTAGTGTTCCATCTGCTAATTCCGTTTTGTGTCTCGGTACTGGGAAGGACTTCCCGGTAATTGGACTGTAGTATATGTCATGTCTCTTTCCCCGGCGTTTTAAGGCTATTTTGTTTTGGCTTAGCAGTTTAAGTAGCTCGCCGGTTTTCATGTTATCCCCTCTTTCTGAATACATCATAACACGTATTAATACGTGCGTAAAGAGGGATTGAAGCATAAATTACATATCAATTTAAAAGTATTAATGTTAGGTTATTACAATTGGCTTCTTTTGTTTTATGCAGTAAGATACCAATATATTAAAATTTCAAGGTGAAAACACTAGGGATATTTTATGGTGATACTGTGAAAGGTAAACTTCAGGAGTGTGATAAAAATGACAAAAAACGAGATACTCGCCAAACTTGGCGATTTAGGTAACGAAAAACGAAAACAGATGTATATTAAGAATGGCGCAGGCGAAAATACTTACGGTGTTTTACTGGGGGAACTGCGGAAACTGGCAAAGCAATTAGGGACAAATCATGAGTTGGCATTAGAGCTTTGGCAGAGTGGAAACACGGACGCCCAATGGCTGGCCTGTATGTTGTTTGATGCCAAGAAGCTGACGTTAGATGAAGCACGGAGTATGGTTTCTCAATTAACCTATTCTGATATGATTGATAAGTTTGTCGGTGAAGTTGTCTGCAATCACAAGGATGCAGATATTCTTGCGGAAGAATGGTCGGCTTCGAATAAGGATAACTTAGGACGAGCAGGCTGGAACCTAATTGTTCATAAAGTATCCGATGGTAAATTAACGAATGCTGCGTTGGAAGAGCTTCTTACAAGAATTGAAGCTGAATTGCAAACTGCGACCCCAGGGAAACAATGGGCGATGAACCACGCTTTGTGTGCAATAGGGATACGCTATCCGCAATTTACAGAGCGGTGTATCACTCTTGGTGAAACTTTAGGGGTGTACCGGGATTTGAAAGTGTCGAAAGGCTGTACTTCCGCTTATGCTCCCAACTGGATTGCGGCGGGTATTAAGAAAAGAAAAAAATATATTTTAGTGAAACCTAAACTTCCTGGTAAATTGCGTGATTTACTCTTTCCCCGGTGGCTGACAGGAGGGACAATAATAGATGGCCCCTCCCATATAAGTCTCTTTCACAAGCTGTCCTCCGCACTGGGGACAGCCGGAAGCGCGGGTGTTCTGAGATAGTCTCGTCCCATATCCGCCTGGCTGCCCGAAGATGTCTTTTTCCGTGTCCCGGCCGCCGCGTTTTATTTATAGACTTTTGAAGTGGACAAAGAGGGAGAGAAGCGACGATGAATACAATGGAGGTAGGGATTGAGCCTACCGAACCCCCAACATAACCGAAGCATGAAAGGCAAGCCTCTCATGCTCGAATTCAACCCCGCCGTTATATTTGTGCGTAATGCTTGCGATGCTCTGTAAGCTAATACCGGTATGATTTTCTTTGAGAGAAAAAGTGATATTTTAACACGTCAATGGGCAACCGGCGTTTTGCGTAACTGCGTCTTGCGAGGGTATCTGATTGACAGGAACGTATACGAAACGACCGGATACTTACAATTCAATTGGAAACAATAGCTGCGAAGGTGTTTTCACAATGATATATGAGAAGGAACCGGAGTAATTTTATGACTGCAAAACTCAACGAGTACAACCAAAAAAGGAATTTTGCCAGAACCTTGGAACCGGAAGGGATAACAGAAGTTGCCCAAGAGGGTCTGAGGTATGTCGTCCAGCACCATCTGGCCCGCAGAGATCACTACGATTTCCGCCTGGAATGGGACGGAGCTCTATTGAGCTGGGCAGTGCCCAAGGGTCCTTCCTATGATACACGGGACAAGAGGCTCGCCGTACGGGTGGAGGAGCATCCTCTGGAATACAGAAACTTTGAGGGGACGATTCCCAAAGGGGAATATGGCGGCGGTGTGGTCATGCTCTGGGATGAAGGGTACTGGGAACCCTATGGGGATGTGGAGGACGGACTCCGTGCAGGTATGCTGAAGTTTGTTCTGAACGGAAGAAGACTTAAGGGAAAGTGGGCTCTGGTGCGATTGAAAGGGAAAGCTGGCGAGAAGCAGGATAATTGGCTGTTACTTAAAGAAAAAGATGAGTATGTCAAAACTGCCGACTGGATTTCTGAATTTACCACCAGTATCAGAACCGGACGCACCATGATGGAAATTGAAGAAGGGGAAGACGAAAAGATCACGAGCAACCCCTTCAGCAGTATCGGCGTGCAGCTGGCCCAATTAGTCCATACGCCTCCTAAGGGTGAGGATTGGCTTTATGAGTTGAAATACGACGGTTACAGGATACTGGCCTATATTGAAGGCAGCAGCGTCCGGCTTATCACCAGGAACGGCAATGATTATACGGAACGGTTCCTGGATGTCGCCTCTTCCCTCGTTGAATGGGCGGTTGGTAGGGCGATGATCCTGGACGGCGAAATGGCCATCACAGACCCAGCGGGCAAGACGGATTTTCAGGCACTGCAGAACTATCTGAAAAATCCCCAGGCCAAAAACCTGACCTATATCGTCTTTGATCTCCTGGCGCTGGATGGAGCGGACCTTCGGGGACACCGCCTGATTGACAGGAAGGAAACCCTTGAAGCTTTGCTGAAGGGTGCCCCCCAAAACCTCCACTATAGCCGGCATGTGAGAGGAAACGGCAAGGAAAGTTTCCGCGCGGCCTGTGAGGCAGGCATGGAAGGGATCGTCGGCAAAAAAGCCGATTCCGTCTACAGCGGCGCTAGAAACGGCGACTGGATCAAACTTAAATGCGATCAAAGGCAGGAATTTGTCATCGGTGGATATACGCTTTCCGATAGAAAAACCAGCGGGGTAAGTTCCCTGCTTCTGGGCGTCTATGCAGGCGGGGAATTAGTTTATGCCGGACGTGCCGGCACCGGCCTGAGGGAAGCCGATATGAAAGAGCTGGAGGGAAAATTTGCGGGCCTACAGAGAAGGGAGCCCCCTTTCCAACTCGCGCCCAAGCCCAGGTCGAAGGAAAAGATCACCTGGCTTGAACCTGAACTGGTGGCGGAAATTAAATTTGCCGAATGGACCGCAGATCATCTCTTAAGGCAGGCCAGCTTCAAAGGCCTGCGGAGGGATAAGAATCCCAAGGATATAAGAAAGGAAAAAGCGGATGAGGAAATACAGCCTCCATCAGCCGCCAAAGAAACGGAGAGCGTCGTGGAAGCAAACACCAACGGTATCATCATTGAAGGAATTAAGATCAGCAACCCGGACAAGGTGATCTTTGCCGACCCTGAAATCACCAAAGGGGATGTGATCCGGTATTACGCCCAGGTGGCAGAGCGCATGCTGCCCTATGTGAGCCACAGGGTCCTCAGCATTGTGCGCTGTCCCAAGGGCATAGCCCAGACCTGCTTCTATAAGAAGCATCCCGGTCCGGGCAGTAAAGGAATTGTCACTATCCCTATTTCCACCGGCGGCGGAGAACTGGAAGACTACTTCTATATTAAGAACCCAGCCGGGTTGATCGCCGAAGCACAAATGGGCACCCTGGAATTTCATATCTGGGGAAGCCGTGTGGAGGAGCTGGAAAAGCCTGATCTGATGGTCTTTGATCTGGATCCGGATGAGGGAATGGATCTGAGCAGGGTGCGCCAGGGGGTGCGGCATGTGAAAAATATTCTTGCCGAGCTTTCCCTGAACTCCTACCTCAAGACCAGCGGCGGCAAAGGGTACCATGTGGTCGTCCCTTTAAAACCTGCCGTTGCCTGGGATAGGTTTCACAATTTTGCTAGGCGCGTCGCCGAGGTGATGGAACAGAAGTGGCCTGACCGCTATACAAGCAATGTGAGAAAGGCTAAGCGTACCAACAAGATCTTCATCGACTGGATTCGCAACGGCAGAGGTGCTACCAGCATTGCCCCCTATTCCCTGAGAGCGAGGAACGGGGCCGGGGTGTCCATGCCCATCGCCTGGGATGAACTGGACACGGTAGCTCCTAACGGTGTCAATATGGCGGAGGCGCTCCGGAGGATCGGCGGCAATGATCCTTGGAACGATTTTTTTCGGAATCATCAGCAGCTTAAATAAGCAGGCGCGAAGATAAGAATACCGCATATTTATTTATGTATTAATTTCTAAGCAAAGGGGGTACCGGGCTCAACCGGTATCTTTTTTGTTCAGATGTACAACGATAAAAATAATACTGGCAGGATTAGTTGGTTTTGAATGAGTATTGGAAGTATCTGCAAATTAAGCAGGTGCTTTTTAGTCTTTAGAAAAAGGCTTCAACGGGCGTTGCGGGAGCAATATTATAGAAATTTGCAATGTATAATATCAAGACGGCATCTGTGCTTGCCTTCATATTTCAACACTAAGGTTAAAGTCAACGGCTTGTCAATGATAGGCATCTCCTTTCCCTCCCCCCTTGATCCAGAGGCCGATGGATTCGGCATGGTTGTATATAATATGGATTTGCTTGTACTATGGTTACAGTAGGGAAGCATCTTTGTCCAAACCGCATTTTTTTATTGGCGCTATAGCCTTCACGCTTGTCTGGGGCTCGGCA
>DOPS01000306.1:0-33226 GCA_003512645.1 Desulfosporosinus sp. | reverse complement strand
TTAGCAACGCCGTTGAGATCGGAGGTTGTCTGACGGAAGCCAAAGAGCTGGTACCCCATGGGGAGTGGCTCAAATGGCTGACTGAATCAGTGAGTTACTCCCGAAGCACAGCCAGCAGACTGATGAAAACCTTCCGGGAGTACGGGCCTATCCTCTCCTCCCCCGACGGGGGAGAGAGCTCAAATGGTGCACCGGTGCAACATTTGAACTACACCCAAGGGCTCCTACTGTAGTATAATGTGGTTAATATGGAAATGTTTCCCTGTAAGTAATAAAGCCTGCTTATCTTCTAGAGCTTTTTTACTAACCTCAAGTTCTAAATTCGATTGTGCCAATAACAACATAAGCCGTTTGTTATCTACTAAATTAACTATTTGTCTGATGCTTATTAAAACTTGCATGCTGAGGAGACAAAAGCTATGGTAGAAATTTTCCGGAAAATAGTTGACATAAATCAAAAAATTATATATATTAAAATATAATATGATATTTTAGTATTCAAAGGAAAAGATCAAAGAAATACAATTTAACAAATTCTTTGTCGACCGTAGCGGTACTTGTCCAAGGGGGATAGTGCACGCAGTATTAATACGACGGTCTTTTTTGTTGTTATATCTGGTAAGTTTGCTGGTCCAAAAACTGATAGAGGAGCCTTCTTTAAACAGAATGAAACTTAGCTTCACCCATGCAAATTACCGTGAATTTTCATCTGGTCTGCGCATTGGCAAAGCTTGAGGGGCGAACTTATAAGACGCTACATGGGGCAAACATTTAGATTACAGAGCTGTCTGCAACAAGAACAGATACATCCTGAGTAAAGTTAATCACACCTTGTCCCGTTGAACTCAGATTTTAAGACCGATTCAGATGCCGTTGTGGCCCCTCATGAAAATACTTATATTGGGTCGTAAGGTGAGGTGACGATATATTCAACATTTATACCATGCTTGGGAAGATTTTGTTATAAAGGGGATTACTAATAGTACGATAGCCCAGGTAAATCCTATAATCAAGTTGTCTTGGCAACGTTGCCTGGCGAGAAATTTAAACCCGGAAATGGTTCAAACCGCACGAATTTCCGAACACGGGATAGAGATTCGGAGAAAATATAATCGAAAGCTTATTGAAGTGGCTAAACCTTTTTTGGAGAGACTCTATCAGTTGGTAAAAGGCTCGGGCTTCGTTGTTATTTTACTTGACCATGAGGCCTGTATACTTGAGCTTTTAGGGGACCAATATATCTTAGATCAAAACAGTAATTTTCAAATTGGTGAATTCTGGGACGAAGAGAACAAAGGAACGAATGCTATGGGCCTAGTAAAAATTGAGGAAAAACCACTTCAAGTTTTTGCGACAGAGCATTTTTCCCGAATGAACCATGGGATTACTTGTTCGGGGGCGCCTATCAGGGGAGAAAACGGCGAAATGATAGGAATTCTAGATGTTTCTGGAGATTATCATCATGCTCACGCTCATACATTAGGGATGGTCGTCGCAGCAGCCGAAGCAATCGAGAATTTACTGCGCTTGGAGTCTGCGAATGCGGAAATCGTTCGCGCTTATAATAATGTTAATGCTATCTTGCAGTCTATGTCAGAGGGGCTTATCTCTTTTGATGAAGCAGGAAGGATTACCAGGTTGAATCCGGTTGCGTATAAAATTTTGCATATTAACTCTGAGAGCTACAAAGGTCAATTGATTGGCGATCTTCTAAAAAACTCATATATTTCGACTGTAATGCTTAATGAAGGGCGTACGATTATTGACCGCGAGATTTCCCTCGACACAGGGTACGGGCAGGTGCGCTTTTTGTTTTCAGGGCAACCTATTATTGACAAAAACCTAGAAGTCTGTGGTGGTGTGGCAATCCTTCGGGAAATAAAAAATGTACACCGCTTAGTTAATAGAATAGTTGGGGCAAGAGCACATTTTACGTTCGAAGACATTATTGGACAAAGCGCGTCACTGCTAAAAAGTATCCAAGTGGCTAAGGCTGTTGCAGATAGCATGTCCTCAATCTACTTACAGGGCGAAAGCGGCACGGGTAAAGAAATGTTTGCCCAAGCTTTACACAATGCCAGCCCGGTCAGTCGTGGTCCATTTGTTGCCATTAACTGTGCAGCCATCCCGCGGGAGCTTATGGAGAGTGAACTTTTCGGATATGAAGAAGGTGCATTTACCGGGGCAAAGCGCGGGGGCCGGCCAGGTAAATTTGAGTTGGCCAACGGAGGCACGATTTTTTTGGATGAAGTCGGGGACATGCCATTAGAGACGCAAGTATCTTTATTGCGAGTACTTCAAGAGAAACAAGTTGTTCGTATTGGGGGATTTAAGCCTATTGCGGTTACCATTAGAGTGATTGCGGCAACCAATAGGGATCTGAAGGAAGAAGTTCGGAGGGGTAATTTTCGGGAAGATCTGTACTACCGCCTAAACGTTATTAATATTTCGGTGCCTCCTTTACGTCACCGAAAAGGAGACATCCTACTGTTGGTAGATTATTATATTCATAAATTTTCGCAGCTGCTCCACTTACCACTAAGTGAGCTTGACAGAAAAACTGCTCAAGCGTTAGAGAACTATTTCTGGCCGGGAAATGTGCGCGAACTTTCTAATGCCATTGAACGTGCTGTGAACTTAGCAAAGGGACGAATCATTACGACCGAACATTTACCGGAGTCATTACAAGGCTTAAGCGAACCACCTGCGCAAGCCAAAAGCAATGTCTCCTCCATGGGGGAACTGGAGAAGACGCTAATCATTGAGGCCCTGGACATGGCAGGCTGGAATATTACCCATTGCGCTTCAGCGTTAGGCATCGCCCGTAATACACTTTACCGAAAACTAAGAAAGTACCATATTTCCATCCCAAACGCTTAAATGGGTGTCAGGGCAATGGACAAAATTTGGTAGTTAAAAATACTGACCTTTTAGTCAAAAAGGGCTCTTTCGAAGTCGATCGAAGAGCTCTTTTTTGATTTGTCTGTTAAAACAATGTAACGTTCCAATTTTGAACAATGTATCAATTTTGAGCAATGTTTTATGTGCTCTAATACTCGTACAAGCACAGATCCGTTAATTAAAAACGTATTTTATACTAAATTGCGATAATTAAGATGAATTATAATATTCTAAAGGCAAATTGAGGGCTTGGCATGTTAGTTGCTATATAGGTATATGGGTACAATACAAGGGTACCCAAATAAAAAAATGGGGGGTTTTAAGTTCATGTCAAAAGGACTGTATACCAAAATGATCACGGAAGCCTTAGCAGCTCAAAAAGCAGATTTGAGCGTGATTAAGGCAAAAAGAGGTGGAGCGTTTAAAATTACTGACGCCAAACCGTATGTCGACGCCGTCAACGCGATGACCGTTGGAGAAGGACAAAGTCCTGAAGTGATTCGTCTTCATGTTGATTCTGTGAATGCCCATTATGAAACATTGTTACAACTCACAGATACGGTTCGTCCTGAAGACGATCCCTTCGTCGAGCATTACCAAACTCCACCTATCCTCGAAATCCTTTACGAAGTGGATCCGGCGTTCAGGGGTGCAGTAGAACAGTTCATCGAGGCGATTGCGTCAAATGAGGCTTTGATTGGCAAGGAGTCTTTACGACGCTATGGTGGTTTCTACGGTCCTACATGCGTGGTAGATTTTGCTTTCGTTCCAGGATCAACCAGTAACGTTGTGAACACTATTTTAACCGGCATGAATATGGAGACAAAATATAAGCAAGCCATTTTATCTTCAAAATCCTGGGGAATGAATACCTCTTATGGAATTGGTGCGGCTTTCGCAGCTGCGATCAATGCCGGATCGACGACAGCAAAGGCAGTCGAAGAAGAAATTGCCATGCTGCAACTAGTTTATGATCGCCCGATTGAAGCCCAAACAAAGTTAATGACAGATTTTGGACATTCCTCATTTGACGTCAAGAAATATATGGAAATCTATAAAGAAAGAATGCGCCCGGCGGTTGCAGCCGCGGTTAAGGCGGGAGTACATTACGGTAACATTGTCACCGTACCGGCGTATTGCGTAGGCGATGTAGCCCATCACATTTCGCAATCCATGTTTAACATGTGCAAAGATGACATGACTATGGCTATTATTGAAGCGACAACAGATGTCATGGAGCAAACCTTAAAGTTAGGCTTAGATCAAGGCTACAAGAGTCCTTATGATATTTTGAGCGTTGCAACAGGATCAACGGCTGCTGCCACAACTTACATCCTTGAAAAAGACGCTTTCACCGTACCGATGGTTGTTGATCTTCTTGCTAAACGTTACACAAACTTTGTCCAAAAATTTCCAGATCGCGGGCCTGCGGCTGAACTTCACAATGTAGACTTTATGGACATGATTAACCGTGGTAGTAAAATCTTGAAAACTGGAAAAGTAAAAGGAGTTCAGGTTCAACTAAGTGCTGTTGATGCCAATGAGGTGGTTGCCAATCCTCAGCGCTATACTTACCCTGCGTGCGGAATAACGGTACATTTCTCCTCGCTGATGCGTCTGGCAGATTTCCCTTGTCTTCTGACTAGCGAACCAGTGACAGCAACGTTAATGACCAACATTATCGCCTTAGATCCGACAAAAGCGGGTTCACCTGCAAGAGTTTGCAAAGACTGCGCTGTAGTCAGTTTAGTACAGCGGTGTAACTACTGTAACTGGAACAGTGCTGTTTAACAGCAAAACCGAATGCTCAGAGTAAATGGTAAGGAGAGTTGGAGGCGGCGCCAAAGCTGCCTCCTCTCGTCCCTGAATATTCGTAGCCCTATTGATCATAATCAAAAAAGGGGTGGTTAGAATGGCTTCATTGACTAAGAAATTCATTTCTGAATTAATTGGAACTTGGATGCTTGTTACGGTTGGTGCAGGATCTGCGGCAGTGACCCTGATGTTGGCTGAAGGGGAAAAAAAAGCTTCCACTTTTAATATCGGTATTGGTGCTTTAGGGGGTCTGGGAGATTGGTTAGCCATCGGTTTGGCTTTTGGAATTGTAATCGCGGCCGCCATTTACATCTTCGGACCGGTATCGGGAGCTCACATGAATCCGGCGGTTACAATTGCTCTCTGGATTAGTAAACGGTTTCCTACTGGAGAACTGATTCCCTATCTGGTGGCTCAATTTGTTGGTGCTTCTCTCGGTGCGGTCACAATATTGGCTATGCTCGGCAGCAAAGGGGCAACAGTCGGCGGTTTGGGTGCTCCCGGGCCTTTTCCGGGAATGAGCCTTACCGGCGTCTTCATTGCAGAACTGGTCGGAACGTTTATTCTGATGTTAACCATTATGGGGATTGCGGTCGATAAAAGAGCCCCTCAGGGTTGGGCTGGTTTGATCATCGGACTTATTGTTGCGGGCTTGATTACCACGATGGGAAACATTTCCGGACAAGGAATAAACCCTGCTCGTACTTTTGGACCGGTTTTTGTTGATAGCTTGGTGGGTGGTCCCAACGGTTGGTCAGTTTACTGGATTTATCTTGTAGCTCCCATTATCGGTGCGATCTTGGCGGTCTGGCTTTATGATGGTGTAGTGAAGGAAGATTGAGGGAAAATTGGCTAAATTTGAAAAATGGTTTCTTAGAAGGCAGGCTCCGTCTTTGGGGCTTGCCTTTTAAGAAAGAAGGCTATCGGTAGAAAAATACAGTTAACCGCAACAACAGTTTCCTACTTTGCCAGGGAAAGGTGATGAATGTATGCCGAAATTCTGGGTGAAAACAGGCGCCCGTTTACACCTCGGACAATTGGACTTAAATGGCTCGTTGGGTCGTCTTTATGGAGGTTTGGGCTTAGCTATTGATCAACCCCAGTTGGAGTTAACAGCGGAGAAGAAAAACGGACTTTGCATTGACAGTCCGGATTCTGAGAGAAGCAGGGTTAGGCTCATTGCTCAACAGTATCTCGAACATTATTCCTTACCTGGCGCTAAAATCAACATCATTCAGTCCCTGCCAAGTCACAGTGGTTTGGGTTCCGGGACTCAGCTCGCTTTGGCACTGGGTTTTGCTCTTACCCGTCTATACGGGTTGCAGCCGTCCCTGCTGGAACTGGCAGGGGTGACAGACCGGGAGGGAAGCCGCTCCGGAATCGGGGTAGCGGGATTTGAACAGGGAGGGTTTCTGGTTGACGGGGGAAAACCGACCACGGCCAGGGACAAAATGAATTTAACGGAGACAAAATTTCACGTTCCTCCGCTGCTCACCCGCCTCCCATTTCCTGAGGAATGGGCTGTCATTATAGCTATTCCTAATAAGGAAGAGAAAATGTTTGGTAGTAAGGAAGAAAAGGTCTTTAAGGGTATGTTGCCGATGGAGGAGCATATATCCGGTAAAATTAGCCGGCTTCTTCTTCTGAAGTTGCTGCCCGCATTAATAGAAAAGGACTTGGAACACTTTGGGCAGGCTGTGACTGAAATTCAGGAGTATTTAGGCGACTATTTTACCCCGGTGCAAGGGGGACGGTTTGCTACGGCCCAAGGTGCTCTAGTGGCGGACTACATGTTATCTCAAGGGGCTGCCGGAGTAGGCCAAAGCTCTTGGGGGCCAACGGTATACGGGTTTACGGATCAGAAGAATTTAGCTGCCTTAGTAGAAGGCACTCGCAATTTTATGGATAACCATGGTCAAGTGTGGGTGGCGCGGGCGGTAAATCGTGGCGCAGATTGGGGTTGGCGTTAGTTGTACTAACGGAGTTATTTTTAGATTAGGGGAATCAGGAGAGGAGTATAGGGGCACGATGACTGAACAGGGGAAAAGGATTGAATCAAGGATAGCCTGGGGGATAACAGGAGCCGGACATTTTTTGTCCTCGTGTTTCGATATTCTGCTCGCCATAAAACAGGCCGATGTATTTCTTTCCAAAGCAGCCAGAGAAGTTCTCCCCGACTACGGCTTATTTGAAAAGCTAAAACAGTCCCAATATCGTATCTTTTTAGATACAAGCGCCGGTTCCCGGCCGATTACAAAACTGTATACGGGAGAGTACAAGCTGGTTGTCATCGCCCCGGTGACTTCAAATTCTATTGCCAAGATGGCGAGTGGAATAGCAGATAATTTAATTACGAATCTATTTGCCCATGCCGGTAAGTGTCAAATCCCGACGATATTGCTGCCTTGTGATTCCAAACCGGAAATTAATTCGTTAACACCGCGGGGAGATCAGGTTATGGTCCATGCACGAA
The DNA here is from genome assembly GCA_003512645.1 of Desulfosporosinus sp. Classification (GTDB taxonomy): domain Bacteria; phylum Bacillota; class Desulfitobacteriia; order Desulfitobacteriales; family Desulfitobacteriaceae; genus Desulfosporosinus. The sequence continues at coordinate 26,037 of DOPS01000306.1, read as the reverse complement.
AGATCGACCTAGAAAATATAAACCGTTTAGCGGGCTGGCCCGGTGTGACACTGGTTGCCGACCCGGAACAATTAAAATCCCATTTGCATACTTTTCTTGTTTAAACAGAAAATATTATAGACAGCATATGTGCAGCTAAGGCTTCTGCCTGCGCCTAACAGCTGTCTAATCTCTTCCGGAAAAAGGTGTTGTTTCTATGGAGAAATATTTATTGATTACCGGAACTATTGCTTATCGGGCTCTTATAAAATTAATCGAAAAAACAAATCTTGAGATGCTGTTTGAGGTCAAAGCCCTTAAATGCACGGTGGCAGCGCTGATGACGACGGACTTCATCGCGCGCAAGCTTGGCGAGGAGCTTCTTTTAAGCGGAGAGGAAATTATCGTAATTCCTGGTTTGAGTCAAGGTTCCCTGGAACCTATCGTTCAAGCTACGGGCTGCCAAGTCCGGAGAGGCCCGGCTGATTTAAAGGATCTGCCTCCTTTTCTAAAAGGAGAGCAGTACCCGAACCGTTCCACTCCGGAACCCGAACAAGATCAGATGACTTCACCTATCCAGATTCTCGCTGAAATTGTCAATGCCCCTAGGATGAGCCTATCCCAAATTGTAGAAAGAGCTTACTACTACCGGGAGAGCGGAGCCGAGATCATCGATATCGGAGGGGATGTCGATCAGCCCTTTCCCCATCTGCGGGATGTTATCCGAACCCTTAAAGCGGAAGGCTTTAAGGTAAGTATTGACAGCCTCCAAGAAGAAGATATTCTGGCAGCGAATCGGGCCGGAGTGGATTTAGTGCTCAGCTTGAACTCGAACAATCTGGAGCTGGCTAAAATTCTGGATTGTCCGGTGGTGCTAATTCCTGATGATGGGGAAGACTTAAGTTCTCTGTACCGTAACCTGGAGACATTGACCAAGTGGAATACGCCCTGTATTCTCGACCCTATTCTACCTCCTTTGACGATGGGTTTGGTCGAAGGCATCAGCCGGTACCGCAAGCTCAGACGAGATTTTCCGGAATGCCCTTTGCTTATGGGTTTGGGAAATGTGACAGAACTCATTGATGCAGACAGCACGGGAATTAATGCTCTGATGGTTGGTATGGCCACCGAGCTTAACGTGAATTACATCCTTACGACGGAAGTAAGCCACCGGGCCCGGGGCGCAGTTAGGGAAACAAGTCTGGCCCGAAAGTTGATGTATCGTGCCATCACGGAGGGAAGGATACCCAAGCATCTGGATTATAGCTTATTAACCATTAAAGATCCTTTTGGCAATTCGTATGAGGCAGCAGAATTAAGGGAGATGCAGGCGGAGATTAAGGATAAAAATTATCGTATTTTTGTGGATGACCGCTTTATTTACATTTTTAACGCTTTTATTTTCTTTCAGGGGACTTCTGCGCAAGAACTTTTTTCCCGGCTCAGTATTCAAGATTCCAATCATGCCTTCTATCTTGGCCGAGAGTTAGGGAAAGCGGAGATGGCTTTGCGTTTAGGCAAAAAATATGTGCAGGATGATCCGCTGCGTTGGGGGTTATATCAGTGAAGGGAAAGGCAACGGATGCAGGTGAATTATTATGATTCTTGAAACTATCCTTTCGTCTATCAGTCATGATGGTATTGTGAATTTTGCTCCGATGGGCTTGCACATTTCCGATACAGATCTCGAACGCTCTCCAGTCAAACGGATCGTTTTCCGCCTTTATCCAGGTTCACAAACTTACGAGAATCTGAAAGCGACAGGACAGGGCGTTATCAACTTCACGGACGATGTTTTGGTTTTTGTGGAAACAGCTCTTTACTCTGGCTGCCCGCCATCTGTGCCTTCCCAAAAAGTTCGACCACCGAGTATGGCGCATGCGAGTACAATCTGGGAATTTACGGTTACCCGTTTTGATCCATCCACCGAACCGGCTTTCCTAGAGGGAAAGATTGAGCATCGTGAGCAAAGGGGAGGATTTGCCGGATTCTGCAGGGCTCAAGGGGCCGTTTTGGAAGCGGCTATCGCAGCGACCCGCTGGCAATGGCTGCCAATGGGGAAAATAATCGATCCTTGGCCCGTGTGGTTGGAATTGGTTCAGAAAACGGGCGGAAACCGGGAACGGGAGGCATTTAACAAAGTAGGCAGCTTTTTGGTCGGTAAGGGAATTCAGGTGCCGATAGTTTCCGGGGACGGAAGAAAAGCAAGCTTGTGATGAAGCCAAGGGTTAGGGATAGGCGGCAGTTAGGCGCCAGATATATTTAACAGGGAGGGTTTAGTATGAAAAAAATCTTAATTCATCTCGAATCAGATTCTAAAGCGAGTGTCTTTGATCAGATTACGGCCTACGATGCCGGAGCGGATCAGGTGTTGGCCTATGGAGGGGTTCAGCTGGAGGAAGTTGCGAATCTTGTGTACGGGGCAATCTTTACCCGGGGCGGAGAAGGATTGCGCAATACGGCCGTATTTATAGGCGGCACCCAGGTGCCGACGGCGGAAAAGCTGATGAGAAAAGTCCTTGACACGTTTTTTGCGGATTTCCGGGTCTCGGTGATGTTTGATGCCAATGGCTGTAATACGACGGCGGCCGCTTTAGTGCATAAAATTGCTCGGGGGCGGGATCTTAAGGGCAAGAAAGCTCTGATCCTGGCCGGTACGGGTCCGGTGGGGATCCGGGCGGCTACGCTGCTGGCGCAGGAGGGATGTGAGGTATTCCTTTCTTCGCGTCAACTTGCGCGTTCTCAGGAAGTTTGCAAGCACATGGAGGAAAATAACGGTGTAAAAGTAAAACCTGTAGAAGCAGCCAGTCCTGAGGATGTGGAAAAAATCTTAGCCCAAGGAATTAACATTGTGGCCAGTTGCGGTGCCGCGGGTGTGCAACTGCTGGAGCAGGCGGCGTGGGCTTCTGCCCGTTCGCTGGAAATCATTGCGGACATTAATGCGGTAGAACCGTTAGGCGTGGAAGGAATGAAAGTTACGGACAATGGCAAGGAACGGGAAGGGAAAATTCTGTACGGTGCGATTGCGATCGGCAACTTGAAAATGAAAGTGCACCGCGCTGCCGTTCAGGCTTTGTTTGAGCGCAATGACCAGGTTTTAGATTTTTCACTTATTTATGCCTTGGCTAAGAAAATGGAGGCCTAAAAATGTTCCTTCTTGTCGGGGCAAGCATCAGAGCACTGATGGAGTCCGCTGTGGAGTCAGGCTACCCGGTCAGGGGGATTGATTTCTTTGGAGATTTAGACACCCGGCGGTGTGGAAAAACCGTGGGCATCGTGAATGACCTTGGTTTGGCTCCGACCGTGAAAAATTTGCTGCAGGTTGCCCGAGGCTTGACTTGTCAAGGACTGGTCTATGTTTCCGGACCGGAAAACCACCCCGAGGAATTAACTTTCTGGGAGGAGCGTGGCTTGTTGTGCGGGAACGGGGTTTCTGCATTACAGCAGGTGCGGGATCCGTGGCAACTCAGGCAGGCCCTTTCTGAAATTGGGATCGCGATGCCCGAATTTTATCGCGTGGAACAGTGGAGCCCGGATGAGATAGGGAAAAAATGGCTTCTGAAACCCCTGAACAGGGGCGGGGGACACGGGATTGTCGAATTGCCCCAGGAAAAGGTGGATGCTCGGGCGCGGATCTCCGGCTTAGGGGATCCGTCCCGGTATATTGTCCAGGAATATATTTCCGGTATTCCGGCTTCAGTCACCTTCTTGGCGGACGGACGACAGGCGGTTGTGTTGGGGACCAGCCGTCAGTTGACTGGAATACAGGGGTCTCAGCCTTTTATCTATGCCGGAAATATTGTGCCATTCGATAGCTCATTCCTACCGGGGCTGAGGACTTTTGAAGAGGATTTGATCCGCATCAGTCAACACCTTGCCTCAGCTTTTGGCTTAAGAGGGGTTAACACCCTGGATTTTATAGTTAACTCGAGCGGGATTTGGGTTCTGGAATTGAATCCTCGTTGGTCAGCTTCAGTGGAACTGATTGAGAAGTGGAGGGGAGAACGTTTGTTTTCCCCTCATATTGCCGCTTGTAAAGCAAAGGGACAGAATTCGTTCCCCCCCAGCGGAGACAACCGTAAGCCAGTTCACAAGCAGGGCTGGCAAGGTTTTTGGGGAAAAAGTATCGTCTATGCCCAATCCTCTTTCCAAGTCACGGCAGATTTGGATATCCAGTCTCTATACGAGCAGGGAGTGCGCGATATTCCGCCCGCCGGAACCAGGCTGGAGAGCGGCCAGCCCATCTGTACCGTTTTAAGCGGCGCTGCGAGTGATGCCGCTTGTTGGCAAAGCTTGCAAGTAAAGTCAGAATGGGCCCGCCAGGTTTTTGGTGATATCAAGTCATCCGCTGCCCGCTAAACCGCATAAGCAGCAAGTTAGTTTGGACAACTATTGATTAAAGGAGGGGTGCGTCATGGGCATTATTTCCGGTTTACTAATTACCGTGCGAACCGGCCGGCAAGGTGCCACGATGGAGAACGGGAAATTAACCCCGGAATACCTCGAAGAAACCTCGACGCTGGCGATTAATCCCGAGGATTTCGCTGCCCTGGGAATGGCTCCGGGCCAAAGAGCTCGGTTAAAAAGCCCTGATGGTGAAGTCATCGTCACCTGCCGGCCCACGGAAGGGCCGCGCGGATTATTCTTTCTGCCGCTGGGCCCGACAGCTAGTCAATTAATCAGTGGAGAAACACATGGAACAGGAGTTCCGGATTTTAAGGGATTACTCGTAACGTTAGAACCAGAACTTGAATTTTCTCAGCAGACTAATCTAGGGGGTGAGATACGTAAATGAGTATCTATCAGGATGTCGTATGTACTTTCTGCGGGAGTCTTTGTGACGACCTTGAAGTCGAAGTGGCAAACAACAAAATTGTAAAAGTGAAACGGGCTTGCCTAATTGGTCGAAACAAACTTATGCACGCCCAATCAGATTTGGCTTCGGTCCGTATCAACGGTCAACCCGCTACCCTGGATGGAGCATTGAATGAAGCGGCACGGATATTATCAAAAGCCAAATCCCCGCTTGTCTACGGTTTATGTAGTACGACAACCGAAGCGCAGCGTGAGGCTGTCGTCTTGACCGAACTGATCGGGGGAATCGTGGATAACCCTTCGTCCTACTGACACGGTCCGGGCGTTGTTGCCCGCCAGTCAGTTGGACTGGCTTCATGTACGTTAGGCGAAGTAAAGAATCGGGCAGACCTCTTAATTTACTGGGGTTGCAATCCTATGGAAGCCCATATGCGCCATCTTAGCCGCTATTCTGCGTTATCAAAAGGGCTTTTCGTTCCGGAAGGCCGCAAAGGTCGGAAAGTGGTCGTGATTGATGTACGACCGACAGCAACATCAAAACAGGCCGATATATTTTTACAGGTCACTCCTGGACAAGACTTTGAGATTGCCACAGTCTTACGCGCCTTAATCAAAGGTTTACCTTTAGAGGGGCTTAGTGAATCCAGTACCGTCGCTGGTGTACCTTTGTCCAAGTGGCGGGAATTGGTTGCCTTAATGAAGGAGTGCCATTACGGGGTTGTCATGTTTGGAATTGGTCTTACGCAGAGCCGGGGGAAAGAGTTAAATTTGGAACAAATTAATACACTGGTCGGGGAAATGAATGAGTTCACTCGCTTCTATGCTATTCCAATGCGTGGTCACGGTAATGTCAATGGCAGCAATCAGGTTTTGACCTGGCAAACTGGGTATCCCTTTGCTGTGAATTTGAGCCGTGGGTATCCGCGTTACAATCCGGGAGAATTCAGTGTTATGGATCTGTTGGTTCGACGGGAGGTAGATGCCGCCCTAATCATTGCTACAGACCCTGGGGCTCATCTTCCTAAAGCTGCAGTTGAGCATCTTAAAAATATTCCCATCATTGTCTTGGAACCCCATGAAAATTGGACTACCTCATGGGCCAACGTAGTGATCCCTGTAGCACCTGCAGGGGTAGGGGCTGCAGGTACGTTTTACCGGATGGATAGCGTGGCTTTGCATGTTAAGAAGTTGGTGGATTTCCCGTTTCCTTCCGATCTAGAGGTGGTAAAATCCATAAAGGAGAGAATAACGGATGTTAAAGATTATCAACGGGCAAGTTTATGATCCAGCAAACGGGGTCAGAGGAGAGCTAAAAGACATCTGCATTGAGGGCGGTAAAATTATCGCAGAGCCTCACTTTCCTCAAAACCACAAGGGCGATATTGAGGTGATCGATGCCGCTGGATGTGCCGTGATGCCGGGTGGCGTCGAGATTCATAGCCACTTAGCGGGCCCGAAGGTAAATACCGCACGCATGATGTGTCCGGAAGACCACTATGATCATGTTCATTCCAAGACGCTCGCCACGCGCTCGGGAACGGGATACACAATTCCAAGTACATTTTTAACGGGCCAGTTATACTCGAGGCTTGGTTATACGACAGTCTTCGAAGCGGCTGTTCCGGCCTTGCTGGCCCGTCATGCGCACGAAGAACTTCAAGATACACCCTTACTTGACGCGGGTTTTTTTACGCTCATGGGCAATAACTACATGATGATGAAAGTCCTTGGTGAACCTGAGTCTGAGAAACGAAAAGAGCGACTAAGGGATCTTGTAGCTTGGCTTTTACGGAGCAGCAAAGGATATGCTGTGAAAATTGTGAACCCGGGTGGCATCGAAAGCTGGAAATGGAGCCAGGGTTCGGTCAATCTCGATACCCCCGTTCCTCCGTTTGGCGTGACGCCGCGACGGATGCTCTTGGAATTGGTTGACGTGGTGGAGGAGTTGCATCTGCCCCACCCCATACACCTTCATTCCAATCACCTCGGCGAAGCCGGAAATGTGCAGACGACGTTGGAAACCATGCGTACGCTTGAAGGCCGCCGCGTACATTTGACCCATATGCAGTTTCACTCGTATGGCGCAACAAAAAAAGGGGGCATTGCATCAGGAGCGCCCCAGATAGCGGAGTACCTAAACCAACACCCTGAATTTACGTGTGACGCTGGGCAGATTGTTTTCGGTCCAGTGACCACGATGACTGCGGATTCTCCCATGCAATTCCACCTTCACCAGTTAACCGGCAACAAGTGGGCGAATGCAGACGTTGAGATGGAGTCGGGGGCAGGCATCGTTCCCTTAATCTATCGCCCGAGCAATCTGGTAAATGCCATCCAATGGTCCATTGGCTTAGAACTTCTCCTGTTGGTCAAGAATCCGTGGCAGATTTTCCTGACGACTGATCATCCCAATGCGGGACCGTTTACAGCTTATCCACAAATCATCCGCTTACTTATGGATGCAGACTATCGCAGGGCACGGATGGCAGAACTAAACCCGAAAGCTGTTCGTTATACTTGCTTGGCGGAATTAGACCGAGAATACACGCTCGATGAAATCGCCATCATTACCCGTGCCGGTCCGGCAAAAGCTCTGGGACTTTACCGTAAAGGGCACTTGGGGGTTGACGCTGATGCGGACGTGGCCATTTATCGGCTTCAACAAGATAAGGAAGCGATGTTTTCTCGCCCAGCCTATGTCTTAAAAGATGGAGAGGTTATCGTTCGCGAGGGACAGGTGATCAAGAATGTTAGGGGCCGGACACTATTTGTCCAGCCTGAGGGCTCACAGAAATTGCCTCCAGATCTGGCTGATGATTTTGCGAAATTCTACTCGATTGCGCTCTCGAATTTCGCCGTCGAAGAAGAGTATGTTGAGCGCCCGGAGGTGATCCCATGTATTTAAATGGTGTAGAAATCGAAGAAACGTTCGCCGAGGCGTTTACGATGCGTGGCACAAGAGTGACAGTTACTGCGGTAAACGAACGATGGGCTCGCTACGCCGCCTTGGCAGCCACCGGCTTTGCGACGTCAGTTATCGGATGTGGGGTCGAAGCTGGGATTGAGGGACCTACAGCGAGTACGCCGGATGGCCGGTTCGGCTTGGATTGCCTCTTTTTTGCCTTCTCGAAAGAAGACATGGAAAAACACCTTATCAAACGTATCGGTCAGGCGATTATGACCACCCCGACTTCAGCCTGCTTCGACGGAGAATTACCGGAATTTCAGGGGCAAGGGGATACCTTGAACAAAGTCAATATCGGAGGAAAGCTGCGTTTTTTTGGAGATAGTTATCAAGCGAGTAAAGTTATTGGAAATCAGCGCTATTGGCGGATTCCAGTTATGGATGGCGAATTTTTAGTCCAAGAGGAGTTCACCGTAGCCAAAGCGATTGGCGGCGGGAATTTCCTTATCTTGGCTGAAAGCGCGGAGGCAGCCCTTCTGGCCGCGGAAGCTGCGGTAGAGGAGATGCGTACCATTCGTGGTGTTATCCTTCCCTTCCCGGGCGGTGTGGTCCGCAGTGGGAGTCAGGTTGGGTCAAACTACAAATTTCTTTCCGCCTCGACGAATACAGCCTATTGTCCAACGATTCGAGGACGCCTTGATAGCCTGCTTCCCGATGGAGTCAATGCCGTGCTGGAGATTGTCATCGATGGACTTACCTTCGAGGCTGTGAGCCGGGCGATGCAGGTGGGGATCAACGCAGCGACTCAAGTGCCGGGCGTCCAGAGGATTACCGCAGGCAATTACGGAGGACGTTTGGGTAAACATCATTTTCATCTCCAAGAGATCTTGATTTAAGAGTTAAAAGGGATAGGGGGTAAGGCATGAAAACGCAAGTGACACTGGTTCTGAAAAAAATCCCCTCTGTGCCGGTGGAAGCAGAAAGTATCAACCCCGAGAATGTCACCGAAAAAGGAATTCAGGAGATCGAAAGTATGCTCCTGTGGTGTGGAAATCGCCAAGCAAGGGTCGGCGACTACTTTGATGTCGAGATTGCATCGCTCGAAGAGACTAAGAACGGTGTTGCTGATCCTGTGTTTAATTCGTCTAACAAAGGCCAAAAGAATTTGGCAAAGCTTGTGTTACAGGGAGACCTTTCCAAATTCAAGCGGCTTGGGCAAGGCATGGCCGCAGGGGAAATGGTGATTCAGGGGTCGGTGGGTTTCCACGCCGGAGCGCTTATGCGTGGAGGAACCCTTGTGATTCAGGAAAATGCCGCTGATTGGCTGGGTGCCCATATGGAAGGCGGGCACATTCGGGTGAAAGGTTCAGTGGGTCATTTTGTCGGATCCGCTTATCGAGGTAAAACGAAAGGAATGACAGGTGGCACGATTCTGATTGGGGGTAATGCTGGGCAAATGCTTGGAGCGCGCATGGCCCGAGGGCTCATCGCGGTCGAAGGAGATTGCGGAGACGTGCCGGGATTTGGCATGATGGCGGGCACGATTCTCATTCAAGGAACTCCAGGGATTCGGGTCGGTGCGAAAATGCACCGCGGCACCGTGATTCTTTTTCAGCCGAAAGTTCTTCTGCCCACGTTTTATTACAATTGTACCTATAAGGTTCCCTTTTGGAGTTTATTGTATAATCAACTTATCCGGGAAGGCTTCTCGCTGCCAGCTTCATCTCAAGACGTGTCCTTTCGCCGCTACAGTGGTGACGCTAATGAAGGGGGAAAGGGGGAAATTTTAATATGTCTTTGTCATTAAAAACAGTGCCTGAACTTAGCCCCAATCAACAAGCGCTTCCGATCGTCCAAGACCTCATCGCTCGCCGTGAACAGCTTCAGGTGGCAGTCCACCTAGTCAGTGGGACCACGGTGATTGACTGCGGGATCAATGCTCCAGGGGGGTGGGAAGCAGGGGTCGCCTTCGCTTCGATATGCCTGGGGGGCCTCGCACAGGTGAAGATGCACTGGGCAGATTTTGGCGGGTTGCGCTGGCCTGCGGTCGAAGTAGTAACCGATCATCCCATCCGTGCTTGCCTGGCCTCCCAATATGCCGGCTGGTTTATTAAAAAAGACAAGTTTTCGGCTATGGGATCCGGGCCTGGGCGAGCTGTGGCTCATACAGAAGAGCTGTTTGCCAAGTTAGGCTATGAAGATCCCTCCCCGGTTGCCATCCTTTGCTTAGAAAACCGCAAACTTCCTACTGAAGCGGCTGTGGAGATGATCGTTGAGAAGTGCGGGTGCGAACCGTCTAATCTCTATATTTTAGTCGCGCCTACAGCGTCGCCGGTTGGTTCGGTCCAAATCGCGGCTCGTGCGGTGGAAACCGGTTTGCATAAGCTCATGGCGCTGGGGTATGACCTGGGAGCTATTGAAAGCGGATGGGGCATTTGCCCGATTCCGCCGGTTGCTGCCGATGATCTCAAAGCTTTGGGTCGAACAAACGATGCCGTGCTTTATGGCGCTACCGTTCATTATCATCTGCGCGATGACGACGAGAAGCTGGCCTCTCTAATTGGGCAGATCCCGTCACTGGCCTCGCGTGATTACGGCGAACTGTTTGGGAAACTGTTCGAGCGGTATGGCTCGTTCTATGACATCGATCCGCTCTTATTTAGTCCGGCGGAAGTGTGGTTGAGTAATCTGCAAAGCGGTCGTTCCTTCCATGCCGGTTCTGTCCGTTCAGACCTGCTAACCTCGTCTTTTGGGCTTGAAGCGCAGGACAAAGATAGTTAAAGCAAGAGGGGACAAAAATATGCGTCAAAGAGTGCGGATGGGGATCATGGGAACAGCAAAAGGACCTCACATACAAGCTTTAGCCACAGCCCTGCAAAACAGAGGTGCAGAAGTTAGCTTCGTTTCCCCTCAGCGCCTGACATCGTTTATCCCGGAGCCCGCAACCATCATCACGGGCTCGGATGGGTCTCGAAAAAACCTCGGGGATCTGGATGCCTTGCTTGTCCGTTCGCTGCCTGGCGGATCCCTGGAACAAGTGATTTACCGGGTCGATGTACTGCATCGGTTGGAAAAACTCGGCTTAAAAGTCATTAATCGGGCTGCAGTCTTGGAAAAAACAGTTGACAAGTTCTATACGTCTGCTTTGTTAGCCGATGCGGGCTTGCCGGTACCCAAAACCGTCGTGACCGAAAGCTTCGATCAGGGGATGGAAGCTGTGAGGAAGATGGGGGCAGTGGTTGTGAAACCCCTTTTTGGCTCCCTCGGAACAGGCATGGTCATGGTCGAGGATCCGGAGGTGGCTTACCGCGTTTTTCGAGCCCTGGAGATGGGGCGCTATGTATATTATTTACAAGAATTTCTACCGCATAATAATGAAGATTACCGACTCTTTGTTGTCGGTGGGGAAGTAATCAGTGCGATGCGTCGCCGTGGAGAAAATTGGAAGACTAATATCGCCTGCGGTGCGATTGCGGAATACGTAGAACCGGATCCCGTCCTGAGCCAGTTAGCCCTTAAAACGGCAGAGCTTTTAGGAGCAGATTACGTTGGTGTAGATATACTAATCAGTCACGGGCAACCCTATATTATTGAAGCCAATGGGATTCCAGGCTGGACTGGCCTGCAATCGGTGACTAATGTCGACATTGCCGGGGTTCTGGCAGAGTATGCCATTCGTCAGGTGCAATTGGTGATTAATAAAGATTAGAAGGCGAGAAAGAATGCCAAAGGATGATTTTTGTTGGGATATTGCTTGGGCTGCGCAAGCGGCCTGCATCTTAGAAGCCAATGCGCCTAAAGTGGGGAATGTAAACCGTTTGAATGATTTTGCGGACTGTTCCCTGGAAGATTTCCAGATGAGTGCGGTGGCTATTGCCGAGCCGTTGGGTCGGGTTAAAGCGCTTGGGGTTGGACAAACCATCCGAGCGGCGATCCAGGCAACGCGCCAGGCGGTTCCGACGAATACAAATTTAGGGATGGTCTTACTTCTGGTTCCTTTGGCGATGGCCTGGAGCCTGATGGAACAAAGTTGCGAGGAAAAGAATGGCGCTGGGGAGAAAAAAGAGCCGCAGCGTGAGGGCTGGGCGAAGGAGATAGCCAATGTCCTCACGGGGCTTACGGCGGAAGATACCCGCTGCGTCTATGAAGCCATTCGCCTAGCTACCCCTTCAGGCATGGGGCACTCGGAAAGCCAGGATGTTTACCAGGAAAATTCCCCGGATATTACATTATTGGAAGCCATGCGTTTAGCTGCTGGCTGGGACATGGTTGCCCTAGAATATGTGAACCAGTTTCATACGGTCTTAGAGGTGGGGCTTCCGGCCTTGGAACGGGCTCTGAACGCCGGTCTATCTTTACCCCATGCGACTGCCCATACACACCTCTTCCTTTTGAGCCAATTCCCGGATACACTAATTGCCCGCAAAGTGGGTTTAAGCTTAAGTGAGACAGTTCAAGCGAGGGCTCAAATGATTTGGGAAGAAGGAGGGTGGCGGACAGATGCCGGACGGGCGCAGGCCGCAGAGTTTGATGCCTGGTTAAGAGAAGATGGGCATCACCTGAATCCTGGCTCGACAGCGGACCTAATTGCAGCCATCCTTTTTGTTTTATTTCTAGAAAATGGGCTCGGGCTTTGGAAGAAAAACCGCCGGGGCAAGGTGAACTTGCAAACGAGTGAATAAATAACAAGGAGTGGGTTCCTATGGGCATATTTTTAGACTCTCCTTTTTTGGCATCGGCCCCTTTGCTCTTGGTCAGTGTGGTTAATCTGGCGGAGGCGAAGGTTGCGTTCGAGGGAGGTACGGATGTCCTTGATATCAAGAATCCGGCAGAAGGAGCTTTGGGTGCTCCACGTCCCGGGGTTATTGCAGACATATGTCGAGTATACAAAGGTAAAAAGCCAATTAGTGTAGCCCTAGGCGAATTTCCGGGAAAACCCAGTGCAGCGGCTTTGGTCGCTATGGGAGCCGCCCAGTTCCAACCGGATTACCTGAAAATAGCATTTCTCGCTGATGCAACGCGCGCGGAGATCGTTACAACCCTTCAGGAAATAAGGCTGGGGGTGGCGTATGTTCAGCCGGAAGAGATACCCGTGGTTGCCGTGGCTTATGCGGACACCCTGCCTTCCGCGTCTTGGACTTTAGAGGAATTTACTACTTTCGCTCAAGATGGCGGTGCTCAGGGCTGTCTTGTGGATACCTGGGAGAAAAACGGAACGTCTCTGCCGAATTTTTTATCCAGGCAACAAAGCGCAGAATTTATCGCTAACTGTCACGATCGCCAGCTTTTCTGCGGTTTGGCCGGATCTTTAAAGCCTGAAGAAATAGGTTCTTTGCTCACCTTAGGTCCGGATATTATTGGGGTGCGTTCGGCTGCGTGTGGAGGAGATCGCTTGCGGGGGGAGGTTACTTCTCAACGGGTGACTGGACTAAAGGCACTTTTTTCCCAAAAGAAGTAGGGGTCTTTGGCCCCAGATAGACGCCCTGCGTGTGACCGGTCTCTAAAAGTTCAGCAAGTCGTTCCGGATAAAGACCATTCAGAAACCAAACCGGAAGATTGGGCGAGAGAGCTTCATGAAAATAAGCGTCGACGTCCGGTTCTTTGACCTCTGGATCAATATCAACGCTCTTTAACAAGACGAGGAGCGCAGCATCCAGCCGTTTGGCAAGATAGGCCGCGATGGAATCTGAGGTGACGCTCCATGACCGGGGTAGGTCCTCCGGTGGTACGAGGCTTATGTAACGGGAGCACAGGAGGATCTGGGGGCTAGAGGGGAAGCTCGATTGCTGAAAAGACACTGGAGCGGCGAGGTCAGTTAATCTGCTGCCGGGAATAAACGACTGAAGGAGGTAAGCAAACTGATCCATGGCTAACAAGGCCATAAAATGACAGGTCGGCTCACTGAGGTTTAATCGTTCTCCATAGTCGCGGACACTGTCTGCAAAGGGTCCTCCGCCGGGTACGATGAGCAAAGGGTGTTTTGCGGAAAAACATTGCAGGATGTTTCCGAGTGGCTTGAGGGCTTGGCCGTCTTCCTGGTAAACCAAACTTCCCCCCAGTTTGATGATGATGGGTTTTTGCAATAAAATCATCCTCCTGTCATTTTTTTTAAGAGATGCGTTATTATTAAATATGTTTAAATCTTTTACTTATTGTAAAGGAATTCGTGTGTTTTGCCAAAGCCAAGAGTTTTTGAGGAGGTAGGGATTTTTGCGAGTCTTAATCTATGAGTTTTTTTCTGCTGGTGCAATGGACGATAACGAAGATTTGTTTTTATTGGGATTTTCTATGCTCAATGCGGTTCTGAGCGATTTTATTGAGCTCCCTGGCTTGGAAATTTCCACGGTCCTTCAGTCTCGCGTCAAGGATCTCATGGTCCAAGTCCCTTATGCCAGTCGGATACACATTTCTTGGACTGGGGAGGGGACTGGAACATGGCTTGATCAATATGAGGAAATGTTGGAATGGTGTGATATTGTTTTAGTGATTGCTCCTGAGACCGACGGGCTTTTGGCCAGGCTCATCGGTGCAGCCGAAAGGAAAGGAAAGAAGGTGCTGGGTTCAACCGCCAAAGCGGTGGCCCTGGTCAGTGATAAAGCGGAAACCATAAAATTATTGGCAAGCCAGGGCTTACCCGTTCCGTACACTGAGAGGTTGACATGGCCTTTGCCTTCTCACTGGCAGGCCAGGATTGTCGAACGTTTTCCCATGCCGATCGTGCTTAAACCAGTGACCGGGGCCGGAGGGCAGGGGGTTATGGTTATCAAAGATCCTGTTCGCCTAGACCGAGCCGTGAAACAATTTGAAGGGGTATCAGGCCCCACACCTTTTCTGGTACAAGAGTATATCTCAGGAGAGGCGGTGAGCGTCAGTTGCTTCGTCACGGCCGGCCAGGTGCTGCCATTAAGCTTGAATCGTCAACACATAGCTCAGGATGAAGAGCTTTATTTCCAAGGGATTACGATTCCCTATCAGCATCCACAGGCCCAGGATGCCCTTGACATTGCCAAGCGTGCCTGCGAGGCGGTAGATGGACTTGCGGGATTTGTTGGGGTTGACCTTGTCCTCGGCGTAACGGGGCCTGTGATCATGGAGATCAATTCCCGAATTTCTGTGGCCTATGTCGCGTTGAGAGAAGTTGTTAAACGGAATTTAGCCCAGGATCTTTGGCTTACCTGTCTGGAGCAGCGCTTACCGGCTCCACCTGAGCTAAGCGGAACATTTACATATCGAGTGGGTTCATAAGGCGAAACGTACGCAAATCTGAAAACCCATTGTGAAGGTGAGGGGTAAAGAGTGTCTATTTTTATGGGTTTGGACATTGGCGGAGCCAATACCAAGGTGTGTTGGTTGGAGATGGAGAGTGGTCGGGTTGTGCGAGCCAAAGGCGATTCTGTTTACCATGAGGTGTGGAGAGACCCAGAAGGATTGCGAGGCGTATTAGAGGACTTCAAGTACAACTGGAAAATGGGAGATGGCCAGACGCTTCAGGGCGTTGCTCTAACTATGACGGCAGAACTGTGTGATATTTTCAAGTCCAAAGCGGAAGGCGTTATCACAATTCTTCGTTTGGTTGAGCAAGTTTTTACCGATGTACCCATCTACGTTTGGACAACACGCGGGGTTTTTGTTAGCCCGTCTCAAACGAGAGAGAAACCACTGGAGGTGGCGGCAGCGAATTGGCTGGCCAGTGCAACCGCCTTGGCCCGAAGCCCACTGGTCAACGATGAAGCTACGTTACTTGTCGATATGGGCAGCACGACGACAGATATTCTGCCGCTGGTTCGAGGGGAGGTTGTGGCCAAAGGGCGTACAGATCTCGAACGTTTATTATATGGGGAACTGGTCTACACAGGGGTGCTGCGAACCCAAGTCCAAGCGATCGTTGATTATGTACATGTAAATGGCATGCCATGCAAAGTGACTAGTGAATATTTTTCGATTACCGCGGATGTGTATCGATTGTTGGGCTTGATTAGGGAGGAGGATTATGATGTCGCTACCCCAGATGGCGGGGGACGGGATCTTACAGCCTGTGCCCAACGTCTTGCGCGTGTGGTTGCTGCCGACCCCGAGGAATTCGGTCGAAATGGCGTTTATGCGCTGGCTCGATTTATTCAAGAAAAACAGATCCAGCAAGTGCTGGATGGGATCTGGCAACTCCTTTCACGAATGGAGCAACCATGGCCAAAACGGTTAATCATGGCCAGTCAGGGCGCATTTCTTCTGAAAGAAGTAGCCAGACGTTTAGAGTGGGAAGCGATTCCCTGGTGGGAGTGTATCCCGGGTGCACAGGAAAGCTATGCGTTGACAGCCTTTGCGGTGGCTCGGCTATTGGCTACCCAACTGGCAGCTTAATTCAAAAAAAGGATGTTGAATATGAATAAAAAGCCATTCCGAATCATTCCCGCTTTGGACCTCAAGGCTGGAGTGGTTGTGCACGGGGTTCGGGGCGAGCGGGAAAAATATCAACCAATAGAGAGTGTTTTGAGCAGATCGTCGGAGTTCTCTCCCCTTGTGGACGCATTTGTTCAGCAGTTGGGGCTTCGAGAGTTTTACGTTGCAGATCTTGACGCAATCATGTCTTCCCTGAAGAAGGATCATTTGCATTTTGTGGCGCGGAAAAATGCTGAAAGGGTAAATCCTCTCGAACAGCTTTCGTTTATGGTGGATGCGGGAGTTTATGACGTTGACGGGGTTGGAAAAGTATTAGAAGCCGGAGTTGACTATGTCATTATTGGCACGGAGACTTTGCCTTCGCTTGAGATATTACATGAGATCATTAACCGCTATGGAGCAGAGCGACTTGTGGTTAGCCTGGATATTAAGGATACCAAAATTATGAGTGCTGCCTTGGAAATTACCCGTCTTACCCCTCCACAAGCTTTAAGGGAACTTAGGGAGTTAGGCATTCAAAATTTTATATTATTAGAACTAAGTAAGGTGGGCACGGGTACGGGGCTAAACAAAAGGCTAATTAAAGAATGCTTAACCGTCTTGGGTGCACAGCCCCATAAAACGATAGGTTCTTTAATCCTGGGCGGAGGAGTTTCCGGATCTGAGGATTTGCGCTGGTTAGCACAGGTGGGCGTTGCGGGAGCGATTGTGGCGACCGCTCTGCATGATGGCCGACTTACAAGAGAAAAACTAAACCAACTAATTAATTAATTGTAAACATAACCCAAAAGTATTAATGAAACTGTCCGGGTTTAAAGGGGAAACAACGATGATATTTTTGCTGGACAATCATGATTCTTTTACCTATAACCTCTACCAATACTTCGGGGAACTTGGAGAGGATATCATTGTCAAACGCCAAGACGCAATTACGATAACAAATATCGAAGCTATGCATCCTGATTTGATTGTGATCTCGCCTGGGCCCTGTACTCCGAGTGAATCCCCACTTTCCTTAGCCATCATCGAACACTTCAGGGGGCAAATTCCTATTTTGGGAGTATGTCTCGGTCATCAAGCTATCGGACAATTTTTCGGAGGAAAAGTGGTTCAGGCCAAAAGGCCTATCCACGGAAAAACTGCACCCATCCTTCATGATCAGCAGGGGGTCTTCACTGACCTTGTTAATCCATTGGAAGTGACCCGCTATCACTCACTGGTCATAGAGCGATCTACCCTTCCGGAGGAATTACTAATTACTGCCGAGTCAGCTGATGGAGAGATCATGGGCATACGTCATAAAACCCTCCCCATTGAAGGAATTCAATTTCATCCGGAAGCGATCTTAACCCAATCCGGACATCATCTGTTAAAAAACGCCCTCCAAAATGCCAAAATGTGGCGACTGCAGCATGCTGCAGCTCCATGGATTGTCAAGCCACTCTTCGTTTCAATTCCCCCTTATCTCTTATTTTCAGTCTTTAAAGAAAAATCATCTCCATTTTTTTTGGATAGTGGAAACGATTACAAAGAGCTTGGCCGTTATTCCTATCTGGGATCATCCCCTTTTTTAGAAGCGACAGCCTATCCCGATCAGCTTGAGCTATTTTGGACGAACCGCTCACACCGGGAAATAATTCCACTTCATAAATTCGAAAGTTTGAACTTTCTTAACGATGCACAGAGTAAATACCACGTGCGTCGTTCCCCTTTTCCCTTCTCCGGTGGCGCCGTAGGTTTTTTAAGCTACGATCTTAAAGACGAGCTTGAATCGCTTCCCAATGATACCGCCGATGACCTAACCCTACCCCTTTGGCGTTTTGCCTGGTATGATGGAATTGTGATTTATGATCACTTTCAGGATAAATATTGGATCACAGCCTGCGGTATTGACGAAGACGGGACATGTCATGCCGATTTAGCGCAGGAACGTGTCGAAAGCTTAGAACAGCTCCTCTACCCATTTGTTCCAGAGCAACTTGGCGAACCAGAGGACCTCATGAAGATGACAAACTCTTCCCTCTCACCCTTTTCCCCCATTACCCCCAGCGTCTCCCATGCCCAGTATCTAAATGATTTGAAACGCCTCATTGACTACATCTATGCTGGGGATATTTATCAAGCCAATCTAACCCAACGTTTTTCCATGACTTGGACAGGGGATCCTTGGGATCTTTATTCCCAACTTCATAGACAAAACCCCGCTCCCTTTGCTGCATTTCTGCCTTACTCGGATTTTCAAATACTTTGCAGTTCTCCCGAGCGCTTTATCCGAATTCAACCGGACGGACAAATCGAAACGCGCCCGATTAAAGGGACTCGCCCCCGCGGAAAATCAGAGGCAGACGATCAGGCTCAAGCCTTTGAGCTTCAAAATAGTCCAAAGGATCGTGCGGAGCTGACCATGATTATTGATCTGGAACGAAACGACCTCGGGCGAATTTGCGAATTCGGAACCGTTAAAGTTCCCGATTTAATAAAACTTGAAAAATATCCGACCGTCTGGCATCTAGCCTCGACCATTACCGGGCAACTAAGGCGTGGTCTCGAGCCCAGTGATATTATCCAGGCTGTTTTCCCCGGTGGGTCGATCACCGGAGCTCCCAAAATTAGGGCGATGGAGATTATTGAAGAATTAGAGTTATACAAACGGGGGCTGTATACAGGAAGCATCGGTTATATGGGCTTTGATGGCGCGTGGGACTTTAATATTGTCATCCGAACGATTTTGTTAAAAAACGGCAAGGCTTATATTCAGGTTGGGGGAGGGATTGTGGCAGACTCGATCCCCGAAAGTGAGTATAACGAAACGCTTGATAAAGCTAAAGCCCTGTTCAGGGTTCTGAAAGGACGATTAGATAGTTAAAGTTAAAAGGGGGAAATATAAGTTGTGAAAATAACAGTAGAAAGGCGGTTAATGCTGTTTGTGGCTTTAATTGCAGTATTAAACGTCGGAATCACGAGTGTAATTTTTTACTATAAATCCAATGAACTTTTTCTGTTAATACTGATCGTGTTTTCCTGTCTCTTGGGGTTTGTCTTTGCCAAAATGATTTCTAGGCCTTTAAACTCTTTAACAAATCTTGTTATTCAAACGGCCAGTTTGGATTTTACGACAGAAGAAAGTTTGTTTAAAAAATTAAATAAAAGAAAAGACGAAATAGGCTCAATGTCCAGCGCCTTATATGAAATGGGCGGTGTATTACTGGACATGATTGATCAATTGTTAACATCATCCAATAGCATTAATGAAAATGCCCGGTTATTGCATGTTTCGGCAGAACAAGTAGTAGAGCATGCCAATGAAAATTCTGCGACGACGCAGGAACTCTCAGCCGGATTGGAGCAGTCGGCTGCATCTGCAGAAGAGATTTCGGCCGCTTCAGAGGACGTTAAACAAAAAATGGATTCCATCACGGATAAGGCTAAAAATGGAGCCGACATTTCGAAAGAAATAACCATTAAAGCATCTATACTGAAACAAGATGCTTTAAATTCCAACGAAACAGCTCAAACCTTGTACCAAGATGTTAAAACAAAAATGGAGGCTGCTCTCCAACAAGCTCAGACAGTTTCTAAAATCAATCTTCTTACTGAGACAATTCTGAGAATTGCGGAGCAGACGAATTTGCTTTCGCTTAATGCGGCTATTGAAGCTGCACGGGCAGGGGAGGCCGGACGAGGTTTTTCGGTAGTCGCTGATGAAATCAGGAAATTAGCCGGACAATCATCGCAAACGGTTGTGGATATTCAGAAAATGATTGAATTGGTTACGACTTCTATAGATAGTATGACGCTTGGTTCCCAAAAACTACTCGAATTTGTTGACAAGAATGTAAAAAGCGATTACCAAAAGTTCATTGATGTTAGTGAACAATATAATCACGATGCGGTAGTTATTAACGACCTCATGGCAGATATCAATGTAACTGCTGAACAATTGGATCTTATTGTTACCGGAATTACGATGACAATCGCCGAAGTCGCCCGGACCATCAATGAGGGAGCGAGCGGTGTGCAGGAAATTGCCGGAAAAACGGGCGAAATTGTTTACCAAATTAATGATGTAAAAACAGCCGCGAATAAAAATCTTGAAAATGCTATGATCCTAAAGGGAATTCTAAACAAATTTAAGATTTAATAACCTCGGAGGTGTTACATCTTGTTTCGATTGGTCTGTCTCGATGTCGACGGTACATTAGTTGATACAAATATGAGGATTCCTCCTCAGGTTGTTAAAACATTAATACGTCTTCAAACGCGTGGAACTATAATAACCCTTGCTTCAGGAAGACATATTCCTTCTCTACAAGAATATGCCCGTCTCATTGGGACAAAAGCGCCGCTCATCGCGTTCAATGGAGCCTGGATCCAATGTTATAAGCAAGATGGACAAAAGAATAGGCGATACTGGCCACTCAACAGGTATCGTATTCTATCCATTATTGAATGCGCAGAACAAATGGGAATGGAGGTAACTCTCTACTATGCCAATGGCATAGTCTTAAAAAGGAATCGTAAAAGCAAAGAACAAAACCTATGGGCAGAGTTCCTCCGACGGATGGAAAAAGTTCCTGTTCAGGTAGTACAATCGTGGCCATTGATTTCTTCAATCTCTAGCAACGAAACAGACGGGTTGGGATCCCTCATGAAAATACTAATTGCGGGTCAGCCAGAAAGTGTTATTGAGTTATTGGGATACTATAAAGAGCATTATCCGGCAGATTATCAATTTGTTCTAAGCGGGGATCGATATCTTGAAGTCGTCGACAAGCATGCCACCAAAGGACTGGCATTGCAAACCGTTGCCCAGCATCTCGGAATTTCAAGGAGTGACATTATGGCCGTCGGTGACCATTATAATGATGTGTCCATGCTGGAGTATGCCGGCTTTGGGGTTGCTATGGGCAATGCGCCAGTGGTTGTTCAGCAGAAGGCTGATTGGGTTACTGCCAAGAACACAGAGATGGGTATTCTTAATGCATTGGCCTGTGCCTTTGGTCAGATCTGAAGCATAACTTTTCATCCGCTTAACATCAGGGTGTAAAGTTTCTTTAAAAAACTTTTACTCAACTCCGATCATCTGTGAATTAAAGGTTTTAGGACCGATCCATTTAGAAATTGCGAGAGCGGGTATAGACCTAAAGCACTGGAGACGATATGTTAGCGAGTATCACATGTTCGGCGATAAACAAGTCTTTGGTTCTCGCTTAGCCTATTTTATCTCATACTAAAAAACAGAAATTCGTTACTGGAGGACCATAGTAAAGGAGAAAGAGATTATGGGGATGGATTTAGAAAAGATTGAGCAAGCAGTTTACATGATTTTGGAGGCTATAGGAGAAGACCCTGACCGCGAAGGGTTAAGGGATACACCGAAAAGAGTAGCCAGAATGTATGCCGAAGTTTTTAGTGGGTTACAAGAAGACCCTAGTCGGCATTTGAAAGTGCAATTTTCAGAAGTACATGAAGAGATGGTCATTGTTAAGGATATACCGGTTTATTCCATGTGTGAACATCATCTGGTACCATTTTATGGCAAGGCACATGTCGCCTATATCCCGCGCAAAGGAAAAATAACCGGCTTGTCAAAATTCGCTCGTGTCGTTGAAGGGTTTGCGCGTAGACCACAGCTGCAGGAACGCTTGACGTCACAAATCGCGGATGCAATTATGGGCGAACTTGTTCCACTAGGGGTTTTGGTGGTTATTGAAGCAGAGCATATGTGTATGACCATGCGTGGGGTCAAGAAAGCGGGATCACAAACATTAACCTCAGCAGTACGGGGGGTATTTAATACTAATCCCATTACAAGATCAGAAGCTTTTTCACTGATTCAAGGTCATAGACGCTAAGAAAGAGGAGATCATGGTGGATGATGATTAAAGCCGTCGGTGTCATAAAGCCAAATACTATCTGCATAGTTTATCCCTTCTACGAGAGTTCAGCTTGTCTAAACAATTCGGGGCTCCTGGCTTGATCCAATTTTACATAACTCTCAGTCAGTAGCGCGAGGGCTTGATAATACATGCTCTGAGCGTGGGTTCTGACATCTTGACAAAAGGCCGGAACCCAATGCGCCAAATGTTCCTCAAGCAAGCGCTGTTCGAATTGCTGAGCGGCTAATACAGAAGATTTGTTTTCCTTCCCCCAGGCCTCAACTTCCATACTGGTAAAAAGAGCCATGCCTTCCGGTTCTGCACTAATATGATCCGGCATTTGGTAATTCCAGACCCCGAAGTCGTATTTTTAGATAGCAAGTGTCTTAGCCAGTGTATTGTACTTTCCAATGCTCATCTTCTCAGGTGCTACTTTGCCTTACGAGGTTATGCCTGGGGCTCTTCAAAAAGCAGCCGATATATTACCGCTGACCCAGGGCATTAAACTGCTGAAAGCCGCTTCACTTGGCTTGCCGATCGATAGTGTTTTACTGCCCGTCATTGTGATGATTGCACTTGTAGTGACATGTATTGGTGTTTCCATTCACTTTTTCAGATGGGAGTAATCCAAGCGCGCAGATCTTCGCTACCAGCATTGCCCCCTATTCCCTGAGAGCAAGGAACGGGGCCGGGGTGTCCATGCCCATCGCCTCGGCTGAACTGGACACGGTGGCTCCCGACGTGTTGAATCCAAACATATTAGCCTCATTTGGGCATACTATATTGAACAACCAAATGGAGGGTGGTATAATATGGACAAGAAGATCAGTCGTGATAAAGAATGTACGAAGGGGGAGAAAGATATGTCTCCTATTGTATTAAATAAACTTGAAAATAAAGGTTTAAATGAATCTAAAAAAGCCATATTAAAACAACTTATGGGTTCCTATTCGGGAAAAGTTGATTTTAATAAGGTGCGTGACGAGTGGAAAAAGGATGAAAAGCGTTAATTTTAATGATCACTTTTTAGGTTTCGAAGAAGATGAGGATATCTTATTAGATACCAATATTATTTATGCGTTTCTAAACCCATTTGAT
This sequence comes from Desulfosporosinus sp., assembly GCA_003512645.1. Lineage (GTDB taxonomy): Bacteria > Bacillota > Desulfitobacteriia > Desulfitobacteriales > Desulfitobacteriaceae > Desulfosporosinus. The sequence continues at coordinate 2,964 of DOPS01000306.1, read as the reverse complement.
GCTTGGCACACTACAATCAAAAACTTGTTTAATACCCATATCCTTACAAGTAATGTTAAATTATATCTTTATACTCATTCGAGTATTGTAAATGAAGTGACTTATTTATCTAGAGATCCTCTTAATAATTATTCTAAACATTACGGGACGATTTTTTCTGAACAAGATATTACTCAATCTGTGAATGATATTTTAGATAAAACGAAACAATTGATTGAACAGGATGTAGTTTTACTTTTAGAGAGCAATAAGGAAAGTATATATCAACAAGTAGATTATGCTATGTATTTTGGCGCGATGGATTCTCTTATTATATCTTTGGTAAATGAATATGGAATAAGTTTGCTAACAACTGACACTAGGTTGCTCAATAATCTTACGAGTAAACAAAATGAGTTTCCAAACATACGAAATGTTTATTACACAAATGGTTATCATAGGTCTTACTGAGGCTTCCCTTTTTGGAGGCCTTTTATTTTATAGTGTTTTATTTAGCCGTAATTAAACTGAAACCTAACGTTAAAATGATGCTAGAAGTTTTCATAGTGATTTGGCAAATATTTCTGTATAATGAAATAGAAAGTTCTAGAACTGAAAGTCAACCTTTCAGTTCTTTTATTATAGGGGGTCAACATTGACGAAGGCCAAACAGATTAAAATGTATAGCTTTGGAAGCGATAAAAGTCTATTTGCGCAGAGCATGGGACAAACCTTTTAAATGGATGAAAGATATGGATTAGATATTTATCGGACAGTTGACAGAGAAAAAATGCAGGTCGTAATGGATCTATGCATACCGATTAAATAGAGCAAGAATTCAGAAGTAAATAAACAGACTTCTTACTATAATGAGAACTGTTCCAGGGATATAGTTCGATTTGAAAGGAGTCTGTTTTGTGTTTTTAGAAGTAATAGAAAAAATGGAGGGTGTTAAAATGTTTGATATAAGAAAAATTCAGGAGCAGGTAATCTATGGAGCTGTCAAAAGGGCGAGCAATGCTGAAACAGCAAGAGAAATAGTCTATGGAAAAGATGAGTTGGCTAGAACAGAGAATAATCCGACTTGGGTGAACTCTACAATGAAGAGATTAGAAAACCATTTTGATAAGTCGGCTGTTAATCAGATTAGAATGAACTGTCAGTGTGGATATGGAATGGATGAGAAATTAGCGCTGTAGCTATCCCCATGGGGTAGTTTTTTTGTTATAATCAAAACAGCTTAGAAATATAAGGTTGAAAATAGTCGCAACAGAGAATATAGTGGAAAATTTTGTACTATATTAACCAGATAAATAATTAGGTTCGTTCTAACAAATCATGGTATGATTTGATTAATCCTTTGTTTAGGAGTGATTATTATGAAGGCAATTAAAATTCAAAATAAAGATGTCCTAGAAGCAGTTAATTCAGGTTTACCATATATCGAAATTGGTAACCGGAAGTTTTTATTATTCGAAGTTGAACAATATCCTGATACTAATGTTTATGAGGTGACTGATACCGAAGAAGAACAATTGTTATTAGAGGCTTTAGAAGGAGATAACCCAATCCTTTCTGATTTAGAAATAGACAAAATTTTGGGTTATACTAGAGAAGCATGAGAATACATTGGAGAAGATCGGCAGTTGATTCACTTATATCCCTTGATAAATGGAGAAGAGAAATAGAACTTAAACCTATAGCATCATTCTTGAGGGAGCACATCAATAATTATTTCCAAGGACAGGACTTTTCCGTATATGTCCCTGGAAAAGCCGTTGTTCTTAAAGGTTACCCCGTTAATTTAAGGATGCTGCTCATATCTGTTGGAAAATCTGATCCATATAAGGTTTTTTATCGTATTACAAAAGATGACATTGAGATATTCCTGGTTCGTCATCCACGGCAAAATCAAATGTTTTAACGCTAAGCGCATATTATAAATATTGGGTATGGATTTAACAATATATAAAAAAGGCAGAACAGGAGGGTTACTCATAGGCTAATCCAAGCTAGAGAAGGGGATTCATGCCCTATGCTTATGCAATGGGAAGCTGTTGGACAGGAGGGAGGCCTTGGTTACAATGAACTGAAATATTTTTGGGAGGAAAAAGCGGTACAATTAAAGTATCCGGCCAATGGGAAAAAAAACACTGCCGGCGTTATTAATAGGGTTAGTAATTTGGAAGGACTCCGTCTTACCTCGGAGGGAATGGCTATGGGATATCATGAGGGCAAAGCCACCTTTGTACCCGGCTTGCTGCATGGGGAAATTGGTCAGGTTAAGACTGTGGAAGTGAAAAAGAACTGGCAAAGAGGAAAACTGCTGGGAATTCTGAAAGCATCTGCAGACCGGGTCAACTCGCCTTGCAGTATATTTCCTGTTTGCGGCGGCTGCCAGCTGCAACACCTGAAATATGAGCAGACCTTGGTTAGGAAAGAAGCAGTGGGTGACAGCCACAGCCCTCGACCCATTGAAGCATCCGACGCGGGGTCCTATGTCAAGTCTCGACACAAGAGTATCTCTCTACCCATAGGCCATTCACGTAGTATGATTCGCTTAATGATGCTCCAGATTTCCATATGACTTTTGTCTAAAATTTGGAGGTCAATTCAAACAGTGGCTCAACCTGGTCCGAATTATTCAATAGAGGCTTAGCTAATATGTATTCGCAAATATCTTTTCGTTCCAGGCCGTTTGGTCTGGCTTTTTTGTTGTTCAGGAAAGTATAAAATTTTTGATTTGTGGATAACTGATTTGAAGCGCGTGCGACAGCACGCTTTTTCTATATACCCGATGGGTACATATGATTATTTCATCAGTCTCAAATTGGTTTTGCGATGGACTAATCTAGATTAGTCCATCGCAAAACCGGCAATTTTTTAATTTTTTTCGCTGGGAACTCATTCCCTTAATCTATAGTGTAATAAACCGTCCATAGTGAATCTGTCTGGAATTATCTGGTTGATGACGTAGTCGTATTA
>DOPS01000332.1:0-8719 GCA_003512645.1 Desulfosporosinus sp. | reverse complement strand
CTTTGAGTTAAAGGATTGGATCGAAACAAATAAATGGTCAAAGCTATCTGGCTTTACGACTCCCACCATCATGGAGCCAAAGTTGAGATCTTTGAGTATCCCACGAAAGCAAGACATGCTCTGACTTAATATTTCCTTTCGCTGGGAGACAAAGAGTAGTTTGTGCGTTCTATTCGGATTTGCCCTGCAAAAGTCTCGGTAATCAAAGGCTGCTATGACAGTCTTTACAGTACCCGTGGCTGCAACGACTATGTTTTTAAACGAGTGATGCACTTCCCGTTCAGCCTTCAATTTGTCCAGTATTTCTTGCTGATAATAGTAAGGTTTAAGATCAAAGTGAAACACTAAGTCATGCGCTTCATCCTGACTGCTTCTTCTCTCGGACCTCAAAGCTTTTCTCAAACGCTCGGAATCAAGCGCTGCAATAAAAGGCGTAAACTCAAGATTATTCCAATACCCTTCAAAGGTGGCCCGGATCTTCTCCAGAATATCCACTAAGTCATATTGGGATAGCTTAATATTCCATTCCAATCCGCTCGTCATAGCTGACTCAGAGATATTTGACGATCCGATATAAACGGTGCTAAAGCCGGTATCTCTCCAGAAGACATAGGTTTTGGCGTGAAGGCGAGTCCGTTCAGTATCATAGGAAATATGTACTTCGGTATTAGTCAGTTTACTGAGTTGTTCCACTGCCTTAAAATCAGTGGCTCCCAGATAGGAAGTTGTGATAACCCGTAGTTTACCGCCGCCCATTGTAAACTGAGTCAGCTCATTGATGATTAACCGTAAGCCACTCCACTTGATGAATGATACGAGAAAATCAATCCTGTCACTACTTAAGATTTCCTTTTTCAGTTCTGAGATCATGCTTGGCTCATGCACCGCCCCAGTAAAGAGAGAGTTCTCTGAGATGGAAGTCTCTGGTCTCACGGTCTTTTCAGAGCTGGGTAAAGCTCTTGGTCTGCTTGCTTTTGTTTGTCCACAAGGGACAATAGGATCTGGGCATCCTGACTAATTAGGAAACTCTTAACTCGCTTTAAGGTCTCTTGATCCTTCTTAAAACTAAAGCTTCCTTTTTGAATACACTCTCCTATGTACTTCAAAATACCATTACATAAATTTACCCGGTCTCTGACGACAGCATCCCCATCTTCGATATAATCAAAAATCTCACGCAGAATTCTAGTTAGGTAATCAGCCAGAATCTTAGAAGACTCGGCCGAATCCAGCGGCTGAGTATCTTTTATGATAAGCTCTTGATCAACTTTAGTAAGGTTTTCGTTAATGATCCCGTTAATGATTTGCTCATATAGGCCATAGATAATTTTAGACATGCGCCACCTCTAACTCAGAACTGATTTTAGCTTTTTCACCAACGGAATATCTGCAGGGGCAAAGTCGTATGACTCTAACTTATCGGGATTAACCCCGATGATCTGGCTATGAACGTTTAGGGTAAACTCACCCGAGATCCACTGGCACCAGTAGGCTATCAGTTGTATTGTTCCGTTAAGCGCTTACCTCTATTTACGTATTTTGGTCAACTTATCTATTTACTCTCAGGCAATTAACACCGTTAATCTATGGACAGTCCCCTTTGGCGGAAAAGCGAATTGCGGACAAAAAATCGCCCCACACTTCCATAGTGTAGGGAATAGCTTTTTCTGATTCGACAGGCACCGGTGCTCCTAGGGCCCCCTATAGGGAGCAGACCCCTCCCTCGATCAGTAGTCTCAATCTTTTAGCACTTTAACTTCGTCTTCCGTCATACCTGTTGCTTTAGCTACCTTTGAAATCTCCATTCCCAAGTCCAAAAGATTCTTCGCAACTTCTGCCCTTCCTTCTGCCTTTCCCTTCTGGATTGCTTCCCTCAACCGGAGTTCTGCTTCTCTGACGGCCGCCATCTCATCTAAAACTGCCTTGCGTCTCGCAAAGTACTCTTCTCTCACAATAGGATCATCACTTGATTTCTCCCACGCAGCTATGGCCTGGTGCAAAACGGGATCTTGCATTTCTCTCTCCATCCTAACTCACACTTCATGGTACCCTGATATTATAATAATTTTGCCCCCAACTACCAATTTAATTATAATTAGAGTCGGTCCTTAAGCTCTATAGCCATATTATGCCATAGGTATTAAGGCCTTTAAACTAGTAAAATGACCAAAGTCTATATCTAGACTTTGTTTCAAATAATCATGCAATTCATCTGATTCAAGTATAAGTTTCACACTTATTCCCCCCATTTGAATCACTCACACAATTATATTCAGTTAAACTAAGTTCCAGACTTGATTCTCCTCATGCTACATATTCTTCGTATGAGAGAGTAATTCTTCGAAATTCCCAATTTTCAAATTATGCAACGTTCCAGAATAATTTTCTAGAAAATAGTCCCACGCATCTCCGCGTTTAATAGTATAACGACCTTCTTGTAAGATGGTATCAGGCAACAATTTCATTACGTTTCTAGTTAAATCTTACTTATAACTGACTACTTCTACCCTTTCATGCTCAACTATTCTGCATAATTCCATCAAATGCTTCCGTGATGGAGTTTTAAAGCTCCTTGAGGGCTTTTCCAAACCAAGAGCTTCATATTTACCGTCACCTAGAGAGTGGTATGGCAGCAGCTCTATTTTGGGGGTATCAAGGTGTGCTTTAGCAAATTGTGCAGTAGCTCTTATGTTTTCAATGTCTGAGTTTACTCCGTCTATAACCGGTATCCGAACTACTACAGGCACCTTCAGCTCATTAAATCCGGCTATGTTTTTTAATATCCTCTCATTACCGATTCTGGTATAAAATTTATGCTTATCCCTATCCATATGCTTTATGTCCACAAATATCAAGTCCATTTTCTCCAATATATCCTTAACCTCATCAAAATCAAAACACCCTGAGGTTTCTATGGCTAAGTTTACAGCTTGGTCATATAGCCTGCACACAAGCTCCCTGAGCAGTTCTTGCTGCAGCATTGCCTCTCCACCGGAAAAAGTGACCCCTCCCCCTGAATATCTATAAAATATTTTTTGCTTTTCTATCAGCTTAAGTATTTCCTCACTGGTATAATGATGGATCAATTTTTTCCTGCTGCCGGTGGGACATACCTCTGCACAAAGCCCGCAGGATCTGCATTTTTCCCATTCAAGAGGATCATTCAGGTTCAAGGCTGCTTGATAAGGGCATACCTGAACACACCTTCCGCATTTTATACAGGTCTTTTCGTAGTAGGAAATCCTATTATTGTAAAAGCTTTCAGGATTAGAGCACCATTGGCACCTAAGGGGACAACCGGCAAAAAAAACGACCGTTCTTATTCCATTTCCATCATTAACGGAAAAATTCTGTATCTCCATAAAATATCCGCTGCTAGTATCCATACAATATCCTCTCGGCTTTATGCAAATGCCTGATTAAAGCTGCTGCTTTCTTAGCAGTGCCATTATTTGTGTTAATAATTTTCATGTGCTGTTCTTGCTATTATCGCATCCTGCATTGACCTGGACAGATTAACAAATTGTGTACTATAGCCTGCGACCCTGATCAATAGGTCTTTGTAATTTTCCGGATTTTTCTGAGCTTTGCGCAGGGTTTCAGTAGATATCGTATTAAACTGTACATGAAATGCACCCAGCGAGAAGAAGGTCTGTATCATTGCACCCAAATTGCTTCGTCCTCTCTTGGTACTTACCAGGTCTTCATTTAATCTTAGGTTTAGTAATGTTCCTCCGGAATGTACATCCTGGTTTAGCTTTGCTGCCGAACGCATTGCTGCAAGTGGTGATGAAGTATCTGAACCGGCAAAAGGTGATACGCCTTCGGACAACGGTTCTTTTGCTTTTCTGCCGCAAGGGGTTGCTCCTATGACTTTACCCGTTGGTAGATAGTTTGATATGCCCATAAAGGCAGTATTGAAATTGTTGCCGTTTATATCTTTATATTTGTGTCCTTCTTTATAGTAGTGATTTGCCATTTTGCATGCAATATCATCTACATAGTCATTGTCATTACCGTACTTTGGAACAGTGAAAGCCACTTGCCTCAGCTCCTCATAGCCTTCCCAGTTTGCGTCTAGTGCTTTTATGAGGGTCTCCATATCTACAGCCTTGTCTTCGAATACAAGCTTCTTGATAACTGCCAGGGAGTTTGATGTTACCGCAAGGCCTATACCTGTTAGAACCGGTCCCAGGTTGTATTTAGCTCCTACATCAACCAGGTCTTTTCCGCTTGTCATGCATTCTTCTATACATGAAGACAGGAAAGGCCTCGGTACCATTTCCTTATGGAGTTTTTGTGCTAACAAGGTAGCGATTATTGACTGTTCAATCAAGTTGTCAAATTGTCTGTAGAATGCAGCTTCAACCTCTTCATAAGTCTTAAAGTCAGCCGGAGCTTTTTCATCCAGGCCTATCCTGTCTCCCGAAATCCTGCTCTTGCCCTGGTTCAATGCAAATTCCAGGGCTGCGGTAAAGTTAATATTTACTGCTGAAGTCCATTCGTAGGTTTTGCGGAAATGTGGAACTACGCAGCCGCAGTTGTTCCAATCCCTTGCATCTTCCGGCTCATAGCCTGCATTTATAAGCATCTGGTAACCTGCACTGTCACTGTGTATTGCAGGAAAGCCTGTGCCTTTGCTTACCAAATGGGTTACAGCATCTAAGAATTCAGTAGGACAATCCTGATGTATCCTGACACTTAACCCCGGCTGGTGAGTCTTTACTGCTTCAGTTGCGTTCAAACACATATAGGAAAGGTCATTGGTAGCGTCCTTACCTTCTCTTGTTTTACCTCCAACAGTAAGATTCTGAAACTGATTGTAGCCTGCAAAGAATTCGGCTGTATTTGCTGATATCGTCCAGACCCATTCTGATAATTTCAGCCATAGTGCTTCTATCAGCTCCTGAATCTGATCCTTTGTCATAATTCCTTTTTCTATATCAGCTTTGTAATATGGATACATAAACTGATCAAATCTGCCTACATTCAATGCCAATGGGTTTTCTGATAATATTCCACCAATCTGCATAAACCATAGAAACTGAATAGCTTCATAGAAACTAGCAGGAGTATTCTCCGGTATCCTGCTGCAAATATCGGATATTTTCAAAAGCTCAGCTTTTCTTGCAGCATCCTTTTCTAATGCCGCCATTTCCATGGCCTTTTCAGAATATCTTTTTGCAAGTGTGATAATTCCTTCTGAAGTAATAATTATTGAATTATAGAAGTCCTTTTTCTTCAAATCCTCTGCTGAAGTTCTCGACAGCTTCGAAAGATGTTCTTTTGCCTCTCTGATGATTCCACCGAAGCCTTTTTTGAATAAAACATCCTGATAGTCCGGAGTAATTTCACCTACAGCCTGTCTCCACTTTGAATCATTATCAACAAAGCCTGTATCAACAGCAACCTTTGCAGTTTCTGCAGGCAGCTGTGCCAGAAATGCTTCTTCCAGGGATTTTCCTTTCCAATATGGGAATATATTTTTTCTGACATAGTCTCTCTGCTCATCGGTCATAACATATGGATCCTGGACTCTTTTATCGAAATTGTCCATCTCCCTGTCCACCCAGGTCCAAGAAAATTCAGGAGTCAGAATACCGCATTTTCTGAATTCGCCAATGACCCCTACAATAAGCTCTCCATCGAAGATATTTACATCAATCTGCTGGCAGGTGTCTCTGAATGCCTTGGCCCTTCTTATAGGAACCGCTTCACCTTCATTCTTCTTATGTGATTCTGTCCATATCCTTGCTCTCTCATAGGAAACAGCAGGCTTTGAATTGATATAATTCTGCCTTGCCCCTTCGATCCTCTCAGTAATCATGATTTTCCCCCTTTCATTTTACAATATGTTTTAACATATTATTATTTGCTTTAAACTTTAATGCGGCAGGAGCAGGAAGCTCGAAGGTCTGGTCTTCCACAGTTAAATACTTCCTTTAGCATAAACAATGACGGCATATAAGTATAGCCTATTTCAGGGGTGTCAGGGGACGGTTCTTTGTCACATTCCGATACGCTGGACCATGCCTCTATTTATCATAAGGAGCGATGCAATTTCTCTGACCGATAGGTCCGATTTTTGTCTCAATTCTAATATTATTTGATTTCGTATATCTTCAAATCCCTTTAGTCTTAGACTGTCAAGCTTTATGCCGTTATGATTCAGAATCTCTTCAGTATACTGTTTAGCTGCAATTTCGCCTCTTATTAGGCTCTCTTTTTTCGTTTCAGGTTCCTCAATATCCATAAATTCAATAGCCTTTGCTTCCTTCGAAAATTCAACAAAGCACTTTTGGGCTAGAATCGGGTCATGCGAAAATAGTTTTAGAATTGCGACTTTATCAATATTTAGAACAGTATTGTTCAGGTCCTTTATGTAATGAGGGTAACTGCTCCATTTATAATCATTTGGCACCCTAGCAATTCCAGCTTTAACTGGGTTATTGTGTATATATCTTATGGCTTCAAGCAAATAGGCATCTGTTTCAACAGCTTGGCTTTTAAACCTGTCATGAAACAGATGCCCTATTCTTTCATATTTCTTATTAAAATAATAGACATAACTTGTATTGATCCTTTTGACCAGTTTTCCTAATTTCTCATGTTCACCGGAAAGAAGAAAATGTACGTGATTATCCATGAGGCAATAGGCGTAAACAGAAAAATTCTCACACTCTGACTTTTCTTTAAATGTGGATAAGAATTTGTTTCTGTCCTCGTCATCAATAAAAATATCTCTCAGTTCGTTACCACGAAACATAATGTGATATACTCTGCTGTTGCTTCTTTGTCTTGCACTTCTTGGCATTTCCTCTCACCGCTTAAATTATCTTTTGTCCATATATTACCCTATTTTTTATCTTGTGTCACTTCCCTGTCACTTCTCTTATCTTGTGTCAAAGAACCGTCCCCTGTCATTATAGGTGGAGCCAAAAAAAGAACGGCGGCCGCGTGGCCGCCACTTCTCGCCATCCTTGCTAAGGACTTCCGTAAAAATGTTGCTTGAAAGCGTAACGGTGACCTGATTACCTGCTTTAAGCAAATTCTTCCTAGATTATCGAACTTAAGGAAAGGTGAAGGACGATACGACTTGAAACTTTCATAACTTTCCTGGATCCATTATCACTCAAGGGGTTGCACCTCGGCATTCAAATACTTTCACTTGACAATACCCAAAAGTTACCTCGAATTATTGTGTGCAAGGTGGATAAATTAACATTACTGAAGCTTCAGAATTAAACATGCCTCAATTTCAGCTTACAAAACTACATCAAGAGGAGGTATTCAATCATGGCTAAGTACAATTTACCAGTAAACAAAGATAACATCGCTAATGAATGGGGAATTAAGTTGGGTGGAGACCGCACCAGCCGCGAGAATGGCAGCGTTGGTGGTGAAATGGTTAAACGTACGTTTGAAAGTTTTGGAAAAGCCCGTTAATATCTGCTCAGTTTTATCATAAGGCCAGTAATGTACTGGCCTTTATTGTGTCCTTTTTAGACGTTTTTCCGCCGAATCTAAACACATAACTCTAAACTTTACCCCTTTATTTGCCAGCATATTATAATGTGCAAAAGTGCAATATATGATCATAAGGGTACGTAATGGTTGAGTCAAGATTTATATATGCTCTTTACCGGGTGTATATGGGTCGGCCAAAGATTATCTTCAGGTGGTAAAACGCTTGTCTATAGTCGGAGGGAAGATCTTTTACGGTGGGGAAAGGCTTTATTTCAGTCTATTCGATTGTTTTAAGGTTCCAACTTATCGTAAAGGGTCGAGCTAAGATTTTGCTGGGTGTTGAGTTTCTTACCCAACCATATGTCGCTTGATATATGCATGTGTAAGAATTCCGGTTATATGCAGCCCTACAGGTTGTCTATAGCTGGGTAGATATCTTGTAAGGTCGAACGAATCATCAGTATTGGTGGTAACTTGCTTGATTATGGTCGGAAGATCCTAGTTAGGTAATCAGCGATCTATATTGGTGTCAGGTAGATCATTACGTGCTCTTATTTAAAAGCCGCTAGAAATAGTGGTTTTTAATTATTTAATCAGGCCACCTCACTAAGACAACCAATCCACCTACACACAATTCAAAGCCACCGGGTGTGGCCTGAGAAGTCAATATATCATTCAACTTCATTTCACAATTCTTCATATGAATGTTGCTCCTTTTACGTTAAAGTTTTTATTTACATGGTTTTATTAGGAATCCTTCAGTTAAGTCATTCCAAAATTTGGAATTCAGTTTCCCTTGCATTTCTCCACTTTGAGACGGGAGAAAAGTCAAAACACCAGCTGACATTAGAAATGCAAGTCCCATTATGCTGATAGACAGGTAAATGCCAAATCTTTGATAAACGAATGTACCTAAAAGTGGTCCAATAATTACAAAAATGGATAATATTCTCGCTTCCGGCTGTTGACCACACTTTACCGGGCAGGTCACTTCCTCCCTGCTAGGTTCCTTCTAAAGGTTTCAGCCCGTAGGCATTCCCCTTTACCAGACTTTTCCTGGCGCGATATGGATAATGAGAACTTAGTAACAGGATGGATTTCAGTGCGCCCTTGCCCGGTGACAACCCCCAGATTCATAAAACAAATAGGATACGACGGGCGGTAGCCCTTAAACTACCCTCTCAACTACCTTTTCCATAAAACATACTGTAAATTTCACCCTACAACGCTAAGTAAAGTAATGGAGGCTTTT
>DOPS01000333.1:0-5637 GCA_003512645.1 Desulfosporosinus sp. | reverse complement strand
AAAATATCATGCTTCAGCTCTGCACCCTAACGAATAAAGTTGAAATTATGAACAATCTATAGTATACTAAATAAGTAAACAAATCAAATTTTTAATTTACCTTTGAAATAAGAGCAATTTGACTGGCGGGATAACACGCAGAATTTATCCCGATGGTTGTTGCTTGTTTTTTGTTTGGGTAACACTTTGAAAGGAGTCTACTATGAGCGACAACATTTCCATGAATAGCGAAACCACAACTATGGAGATCTCTAGGTTAATAATCGAGAGATATTTAGAAAGAAAATTAAAAGAAACCGAAATTGTGCACCATCTAAATGAGGTTAATGACGACGACAGAACTGCAAATCTTGCAGTGTTTATTGACGTTGCTCATCACGCTAAATTCCACAAAGCTAAGAGAAAGTCTCAGTATATCCCAGAAGTAGGACGTACTAGAAAAGCGATAGAAGCAAAAATCTTAGAAAAATACGGGATAGTGTTTTATGGACCGTTATATAATAGCGATCGAGAAAAAATGCTTAAGCAAATGGCAGAACGCACAAAAAGGGAACTGGGCTTACTTCGCTAAGCATAAGAGGTTAAATGACTTTTCTCATGTTTTTCTCCAGACGGCTCAGAATGAGCCGTCCTTTTTTATACTTATCAGAAAGTATAACTTACGTTACATACTGCAAGAAGGCTAATACGTGCGAAGACAGTGTCTTCGGGCACCAGCCAAGTTTTCTTTTTGAAATTTTGGCTATTATCTTTAGGACTGTAGCATCTAAGGATGCTTCACTTTTCAAGCGCGTAGTCGGTATCCAAAAACTAATGACCTTTTTTCTATTCTTTTTCAGATACGAGTAAATTATTTGCGCTTCATCGATATCTTGCTGGGTCAATCTACGCGTATCACTTTTTTCTGGGGTAAATTTATCCCTAATCATCTGATTTAGGGATCGCCGCATCTCTGTATTATCTACCTCTACCCTATTAAATACTTTTCCGTAAAGCAGCTTATTCCCTTTGATCAGGAATATCTTAGCAAGTTCCTTGTCAAGAAATTCAACCGTTAAGATATTCCTGTTTTTACTCGAGGATTGAACTAACGACTGCTTACCAATCACATGCCGAAGTCCTAGGTAATACTCTCTATATTTGGCCGCCTTTTCAAAGTTAAGATTCTCAATAGCTTGATCTAACATTTTAGAAAGTTCCTGAACAGGTACCCTATCGTTCCCGTAGATAAGCTGCTGGATTTTATCAATGTGAACCCAGTATTCATCAGGATTTACTTGCCCAGTACAAACACCCAAACAAGTACCCAATTGGCAGAACAAACAACCATTTGCCCTTTCGATCAATCTTGGACTAGGACATTTGCGGATTGGATAAAAATCGTTTAAGTATTGTACTGTAGTCTCTACCCGATGAGGACTAGTAAAAGGGCCAAAATATAAGGCACCATCATCTGCTTTTTCGTTTACAACTGAGCCCGATCGCGCTTGACCCCAAGGAAAGAAGCACTGCTCCACACGCCAGAGCGAACGTAAGGGTTGTGGAAACACCTATTGCTAAAGCAGTACCCACTAACAAAGCTTCCATCAACAACAAGGTAGGAAGAATAGCAGCCAGCAATTTCCCCCATACTACAGGCCATCCAGCAAGGAGGACACTATTTAAGAGCCAGTCGGATTCTCCCTCCCGGCCGAAGGATTGCAAAGCCATGTTACCACTGAACATAACGGTATACATTATTAAAACTGTTATTAAGGAAACGCGGCTAGATTCAGCGTTGGAGAATAGGAATTGGACCACAAAGAAAATCATGATAATCAGAGGAACCAGATAGCCAAACCATTCCCGAGTGTCCCGTATCATGGAGAGCAAATCTTTCTTAGCCACTGCCCACATTCCCAACCAGGGAGAGGCTGTACCAGTGACTTCTGTGTTGATTATTGAATTTCCCTATTTGTCAACAAATTAGGAATCTGAAAAACCAAGGCTATCATAATGCCTGCCAATGCCCCGATAAAGCCAACAGCTTCCTTACTCCGATGCGGCGGCACAATGCGCATCACTAACAGATTGATTAGTTCAGCTATTGCAGTCCCTATGACCCATAGCCCGAGACCCACTATTAAAACCAGGATGTAAAATAATCCTCCCGCATTAAAGAGCAACCCATAAAAAACTCCTGGTAAGAAAGCAAACAAGATTGCTGTCAAAAAGTTACTTCCGATAACCGCTAGAGACTTTACGGCAAAAACAACCTTAAGGGGGACTGGGGCCATGAAAAGAAGTTCTAAATCATCGGACATATAAAGAGTAGCAAAGGCTGCCGTGATGCCAAAGAAAATCTGACTGGCTAAGCCAACCATAAACAACAAAGAGAGAAAGCCCTTAACAGTTTGAGGGGGCATGGTTTTCAAAGCGCCATAGGCGAAAAAGCCTAAGGAAACTAGGATGGCGAGCAACCCCAACATAACAACAACCATGCCGATTAAGGTGCCCACTGGCCTATGGCGCATCTTATTCCAGGCCACTCGCAGCTGGTTTTTCAGCAACAACATGAAGTCTTGTCCAAAGGATTGTTCCGACGGTGGGTCCATCAGAGGAGGAGGTAAGACTATTTTCACTGTTTATCCCTCCTCTAGACTTTTTATTAATTCGGAATTCTCGTGACCACTTGTAAGTTCCAGGAAGATATCTTCCAGGCTTTCCCCTCCGTGCCCAACCTTCTGACGCAGTTCCTCCGGACTCCCCTGAGCAATCAGCAGACCGTCCTTAAGAATAGCAACACGGTGGCACATTCTTTCTGCAATCTCCAAAATATGAGTAGAGACAAAAATTGCCGCTCCCTGCCGAGCCATCTCCTGTAACACATCTTTCAATAGGCGGGCACTGGCAGGATCAAGCCCGACAGTCGGCTCATCAAGCAAGATCACCTTGGGCTGGTTGATGAGGGCTGCAGCTAACACCACCTTCTGCCTCATACCATGAGAATAGCTCTCCAATAACTCATCAACTCGGTCTCCGAGTCCAAACATATCCAGAAGCTGTTCCGTCCTTTTCGCTATGATCGCTTTAGGCACTTGTTGTTACACAATTATACTCTACATCCTATCTTAAACCAAAAATGAAGTTAGAATTCCAATGACTGTCAGAAATTCACTGATGGGATTATGTAAGGAATATAAGTTTAACAACTGTAATACAGGCCCATAGAAATAACATATAAGCCAAAAAACATTTGACTGATTCGCGGTCATTCTCGGCGATAAGATCCGAGGAAATCATCAGGCCTAAAGCGGTTAGGCCCAGATTTGAGATCACGAACATAGTGTAATTGGATAATGAGTCATTTCTGAGGAAGGCAATAATCAGGTCTAGGGCTGAAAGCATAAAGACTGATGTTAGAAATGTATTGGTCAGTGTCATTGGCTTAGAGCTTTTTAAACTTGGGGCAGGTTCGGAAGTCAGACTAGATAGACTTAATTTTCCTGACAGACTTACTTTTGAAATTGACATATTTCATTCCTTCTTTCTTTATTTTATAAGGAACGGTCTTCTTATTTCAACTATAACACTGTGCTCGGACAAATCTTTGTAAGTAGTTTAGTTATGAATTATTCATTGAAAAATATAAACCACCGCCTATTAATAGGCGATGGTAGAGGATCACTATTTAATTTCGATACGGAGCTTTATCTAAAAGCGTCTGATCTATCACTTCGGCTTTTATGTCGATGACTTCCCCAAACATATACTCCTGCGGTCTCTGTTTGAACTTACTGGATCGTTTCTTTCCGAAGTAATATTTGTATATGCCGTATAAACTCGCCAGCGCCGCTCCAACTAACATGATCCCAAAGGAAAAAACGACCGTTGTAACGACGATAAAGAGAATCGCGAGGGACCATAGGGCTTTACTAAGTTTAGTAGGCATCTGAAATCCTCCTTTAATGGAAAGTAAACTTCCTTAATGAAGCAAACTACTTTTAGAACAAGTTCTATAATATCTATTATAGAACAATCTTTTAAAAAAATCTATTCGGGAACTTCTACCAGTTCTCCGTCTTCAAAATTGATGTAATACCTTGCTTGACGTGTACAACCTTGTACACCACAGGTTCCGCTTCAAACACTTTCCAGCATACTACGTTTAATTTGGTATTGGACGGCGCATATTCTACATATTTGACTCCATGCTTTAGTGCCATCAGGGTGGCGCGGATTGGCGTTATTAAAAAGTATTCCTTGGTATTGGTACATCTGAAAAACCTCTTTTCTTCTGTCAGCAAACACATTATTTTTAAGCCATACTGATCTAAGATGGCTTTCTATATATCATTATACCATTTTTCCTATCTAAGACCTATATCGTGGTTATGTTTGATGTCGTAATTATCGCATGACCTTTTCGGTGTAATAACAAATTGCTATTGTTCCTGGACCAACATGCAACCCAATAACGGGTCCTATATCCATAATCTTTGGGGTTATCTTGAGTTTTTCACGAATTACGTTGGCAAGTTCAGCGGCTTCGCCCTGACAATTGATATGCAGAACAACGACTTCTCCTAGCCCATATTGACTAATATCCTGGAGCATTTTATCCACCATGGCCATTACGGCATTCTTTTTGGTTCTTACTTTGGTGAGAATACTTGTTTTGCCATTTTCCACAGTCAAAATCGGAATAATTTTAAATAGATTTCCGATTAAAGCACTAGCTCCTCCAATTCTTCCGCCTTTTTTCAAGTATTCAAGATTCTCAGGGATAAATAAGAAGCGACTTCTTTTTATGTTCTCTAACGCCGCTGCTTTGGACCTGCTCTAATGTCTGTCCTGCTTTTGCCGCTCTGGCAGCTTGGATAACGGCAAACCCAAGTTGCATACAATTAGATCTTGAATCGACGATCTCTATCTTAGCATTCTCATGCTTTTCCAAAACCATTTCTTTGGCAAGTTGAGCTGTGGATAAAGTCCCACTCATTTCTGAAGATAAGAAAATACAACATAGACTATCGCCCATCTCAACCACACTGATCATTTCATCAACCATTTCTCCGATCGAAGGTTGTGAGGAGGTTGGAATTCCTTTGGCAGCCATCATCTTATAGAAAGTCTCGTTATCAATGTCAGTTTCTCTCATGCTCTCAGTTCCAAAGGATAGATTCAAGGATACCATCCTAATATTGAATTCTTTCCTAAGTTGTTCCCCTAAGTAGCTGGTGCTATCCGTCAAAATTTATACTGCCATTATTTTAGCTCTCTTTCGTTACATGCCAATCTCCATAATCTCATAAGCATGTATTCATTATAGCTATATTATAACCTTTATCAAAGCATCGTGTATTTGTTATTCACAATTTATTTATAAATATCTGAGAGAATGTCAGTAATGACCTTTATAGATTATTACATTACTAAATAGGGCTTGCTAACCAAACCTCTTTTTTCCTCTTAGCAAGCAGAATCTTACGATTTTCCGCCTTAAATCCAACTCAGACTTTGGGCAACCCGAAAAGGGTGGATTGGCGCTATAGCCCTCATGAGCAGCCGGTATGAGGATGGAAAGTTCCAACAGGACGCCTGAGCAAATCACGTCCGAGGTTAACTTTATCAAGGAACAAAGAGGCCAAATGGTGC
>DOPS01000100.1:0-21367 GCA_003512645.1 Desulfosporosinus sp. | reverse complement strand
TATTTGACAGCGTACATAATTCGCTGGGTTCCCTTGAACAGACCTTTCTTGAAGAGCTTGATAATATTAAAAGGCTTTTTGAATTGGCATGTTTACTTCATGATGTGGGACATGCCCCATTTTCACATACGGGAGAGCGGTTTTTCTTAGCGGATGCAGCTAATCCACCCGCAATCTATGCAAAACTGAGCGCATTGGTTTCAGATCCTGATTTTAGCGATGATTTCGACTATTATTGTAATAACGGAAAAGTTGCGGCTCCCCACGAAATCATGAGCTGTATCGTTGCATTGGAAGTTTTTAAAGATCACTTTCGTGAATCTTCTGAGCGGGCCTTTTTTTCGCGATGTATAACGGGATTTAAATATCGTAATGCCGAAAAGGCAAATAGTAATATTCTTAATTGTTTTATTGAACTGCTTAATTCCCCAATTATTGACGTTGATAGGTTGGACTATATTATTCGGGATGCGAAAACAACGGGATTCCAGAGTGTATCCATTGATTACGAAAGACTTTTAGAAGGGATACGTATTATTGATAATAATGGTTCAAAATATCTGGCCTATCATAAAAGCGCTTTAAGTGTGATAGAAAATGTGATATATGCTCATGACACCGAAAGAAAATGGATTCAAAACCATCCGGTTATATTGTATGAGCATTTTTTATTGCAGCATGCGATGCGAAACATTGATAAATATTTTGCTTTGTCTGAAAGTGGTTCAAGGTTTTTTAGTCTTGACTCTTTGAGCCGGAATGGGGGAAATTTTGGTAGTAAGGGAAAGATTTCATTATTGGCTGATGAAGATGTACTGTACATAATGAAGAATGTCATTTCTGATGACTTGATGGATGAGTATTTTTTCAGAGGCTCCAGGCGACATCCTCTTTGGAAGTCAGAAGCTGAATATAGGGCCCTTTTTGATAATGAATTGGGAAAAAATAAACTGGATGAATTTGAAATTACTTTTAAAGAGATTGAGAAGTATCTAATTGATTATTTCTCCATACCTGTCATCAATGAAAAAGTCCTTGAACACATTGAAAGAGAAGAAAGAAAAATAATCGAAAAAAAGAGTACGATTCCTGATAGAGATTATAAAAATTTAATGGACGGGATGAAAAAAATCGAGAAATGGGTTGATTGCCTGAGCAGGATTGCCTCCGAAAATGATATTCTTTTCGATTTTGTGATTATTAGTGCAAATAAATTTAAAAGTGGATTTTTGAAACAAGATCTGGAAAAAATCCGAATCGTTTTTCCATCTCTGAAGTTAATTTCATCTATCAAAGACGTATCGACGATTTTAACTTCTGAGAAAACGAGAGACAGTTTTTTTTATTTATTCTATAGAAGCAAAGATCATGATGGAAACGATAAAGAAGTGCCTGTAAAGGCTATTGCAGAGGCATTAGCGGGGGAATTATTTATGACGTGAGATAAGGACATAGCTTGTTTCATATTTCAGTCGGACCACAGGCGGTTTGCGATTAGTTCCAGATAAAGCGGTAGTCGCAGAGGCTTTTTGCTCGCCTCGCATTTCACGCGGCAGGGGACTGGTACTTCCCGCACTTTTTTGTTTTTGGCAATATTGGTTGCTTGCAGGGTCCTCCAAGAAGTGCTAGCGGAATGCTAAGAGGATTTATTGAAGCAAACGCAGTGAGATAACGGCGGGCAAAATAGTTGAGAACTATTCATATTCCTGTCTTAGCCAGTTACTCATCTAGGCTCACCGTAGAACAAAGTAGATTTTCTTCAAGAGACGGGGCTAAAGAAGGGCAGGAGGCCGAGGGGGAATCATCCCTGCCGGTTTGCTTCCGGTTGGTTGATGGGGGGGTGTTTAGGATTCAGTAAGTAACGAAGCATAGCGCATGTGTAGGGTTTAAAAAACCTCGCATGCACTTTTTAATCTTCTCTATAAAAGCAGACGGCAAGACCGGGTCATGACCTAGAGTCTTGTCGCTGCTTGAAATAGGGGGGCTAACGCTACTTCGCTTCAAATTCGATCCGCAGGCTGGGATCTGTTTCCTTCTCGTCAATAATAGCATTATATTTTCCAATAATCTCTGCAAGTTTTGCGTTTCGTGCTGTACCGTCAAACAGGCTGTGCTCGCGGGGACAGCAGCCTCGCGTGCAGCTCTCCATCTTTTTTGACAATCAAAAACTGTTTACTGCTACCGCCTTCCGGCGTCCTCAGGCAACCGGCTATTCCGTCAAAACGGAGTTCTAAACACTGTTTTCCGTGCCTTGTGCGACGATAACCTGTTGCCACAATCTCGTCAAATTCAGCCAGCTTTTTCTGATGATGCGGTGGTATAAGCTTCAAGGCATCATCTTTGTCATAGGGTAGATTGAAGTCAATCAGGTCAACAAGGCTTTTTTTACGCTCGGGCGGCTTGTCGGCGCGCCACCATATCCGGTGGGGCAAAGTACGGCCAAGCGTAACGGCGGCTTGATTATGTAACCAGTTAGGCCCGGAGTCACATAAATCAGCAGGGATGGGTATGTCCTGCCTGATCGCAATCACAAAAACCCTTGGTCTGGACTGCGGAACGAAAAGCGCTGCGTTTATCAAGATGGCACCGCTCTTATAGCCCAATCGCAATAAGGCATAATGAAGTTTTATGTAGTTTGCGCTGGTATTTGAAGATAATAAGCCCGTAACGTTCTCAATTAATAAAAGCGCCGGTTTTTCCGGCATCTCCTCTAATATGCGAAGCCATTCCCAAACCAGACCGCTACGTTCCGCGTCAATCCCACCCAGGAGCCTGCCAAGGACAAATCCTGACAAGGAAAACTAGCCCAAGACAAATGAGCGTAAGGCAAACTAGTCCCGGATATGTTTTTTATGTCATTCAGTACAAAGTGCTTGCTTGTAAAATTTTCTTTGTAGACGGCAGCTTTCTTAGAGCAAATATCATTTGACCAAACAGGACGGAACATATCTTTAAAACCATAAGCAACTAAGCCGCTTCCTGCAAAAAACTCATGCATTGTCCATGGGGCAGACGCCAAACTGACTTTATGATACTTTTTCCCTGATTGCATAACGTCTACCTCCGTTCATTTGCAGTAGAATAACTAACTATAATAACCCAAAGTGATTTTATTTCACAAAGGCTATGGATGTCCATTTGTTAATCATATATTATCAAACATATGTTCTTGGTACAATATTTTTTCTTGATAATTGGTCTGTTTTCCCATAAAGATCCGAAGCGGAAAGACGGTTTTTTCCCGCTACCCCTCTCCCATACCTTGCAATTCACCTCAAAAAAGCTATAATTAGGAATAGGTGGAAATTAAAAAGTCGCCGTGACCTGAAAGTGTTGACGCACTTCCAGGCACGAGCAGGTGGTATGAGCACCTACACGTAACAGTCCAGCTGTCCACGACGACATTTTTATTATACAATGTTGCCCGTTTATGCACAAGCAAGGTGCCTGTGCTGCGGGTGAAGTGAGTGTAATGGGATGTCTGGCAGGGAGCAGACTGTGCGGCTTCACGCAGCAAGAGATCAGCCTATTCCTGACCTAGGCAGCGGAAAGGAACTGTTCGCGTACCGGTTACGCGGGCCGCTTTTCTGTTCACAGCCGGTTTGCTTCCGGTTGATTGAGGTTAGGTGTTTAGGATTCAGCAAGTAACGAAGCATAGCGCATGTGTAGGGTGAAAAAAACCTAGCATGCGCTTTTTAATTTCCCCTATAAAAGCAGACGGCAGGACCGGGTCATGACCCGGAGCCTTGCTGCTGCTTGAAATAGGGGGGATATTAGGATGCCGGATTATAAAATGATGTATTTTCAGCTTGCGGCTAAAGTTGCAGATGCCATGGATATCCTTTTGAAAGCACAGCAGGAGGGAGAAGCGGAATTCATGGATGGAGAGCCGTTTCCTGGGCTCAAAGTCATGACCATTCAAGATGGAAACCGTGATTCTGAATAGGGAAAGAGGATTTGGACTGCCGGCCCAGGGATCTTAGCCGGCAGTCCAATGTTCTTCACTTCAAGACGGAAGCACAATTCAACATTCACCGCGATAACATGATCAAAGCCTACGATGAGCTGCTGAAGATGCTCACCGCATTGGACAGAACGGATCCGGAGGTGAAAGAAAAATACAGGGAGACGGCGAGTATCATTGTTGAAAATATGGCGAAGAGCCTGAAAGTATGCAGGACAAATTTATCAATTGATACGACCCAGTCCGAGAGGGGTTAAGTCCAGCGGCCACCTGGTTGTAATCCCCCTAGGGAACAAATCAAAAAACTCCTGAATTATGCCAGCAAGCAGTTATCGGTGTGGAACTGGAGCAGATCCGCGGGGAGCCGCAAGGAGCTCTCCTTTTCCGTGTGGGGGAGGGAGAAGTAATCGCTTGAAGGAGAAATTGCCTGTGTGTTGAATATAGTTACTAAAGATTAAACCCAATAAATCGCTAACCGAAGGCGAATACACAGCGTTCTGAGTGAAAAAACAAAGGAGTTGTTTGGAATTGTTGACGTTACTGGCAACCTTAAAAGTAAAACCTGGCAAAGAGGTCGAAGTGACCGAAATTTGTACTCAATTGGCCAAGGAAGTTCTAGCTAAAGAAAAGGACTGTTTGATGTACATACCCCATGTGGTAAAGAATGACCCAACTGAAATAGTCTTCTTTGAAAAGTACAAGGATAAGGAGGCCTTCAAAGCCCATGGGAGTTCAGCTTATTTTCAGGAAGCAGCCCAAAAGTATGAAGACCTACTAGAGGGTAAGATACATGTTAAATTTCTTGAAGAAGTTTAATAGGTAGGGATCTACTGAAGAAACTTAGATTTGTGGCTTAGTGTTGTAGGGTGAAACGGAAAGTTTTTGTATTTCAGCTGTCTACTACTAGGGGAGCATATCAATCTTAGGCTTCGCTCCTTTTCCATTCACAACTAAAGTAGGAATCCACTGCATTTCTAAAAGATTGTAGATTGGTTTCCAGTATGATCCAGTTGGATCCATGGCACAAGGTTGATATGCAGGCCCGGGAGATGCTTGACAGGTTGGTTAGAGAATATGCCCAGCAGCTAGGTGTAACCGAGCAGCTCAAAGCCGAAAATTATACCGAGCTAAATACGCAAATCCTCAACGAACTGATATAGAAGATTGTGGTATACGAAAAGACGGATAACACTGACGGAAGCAAGAGTCAGAGGGTGAATATCAATTATAAATTTATCGGGTATATGGAAATGAAGGAGATGTTTGGTCTCCAATGGTTATCCCGATAGTGAAGGACGTAGGGATTGAAGTCATTCATTTTCATAGTACGGAGGATTGAAAATGTCAAATTTAAACGCTGAGGAATATAAAACATTTGAAAGCATAAAGCATATTCGGGAAAACGGAACAGAATTTTGGTATGCTCGCGAGCTTGCAAAAGTCTTAGATTATATGGAATGGCGCAATTTTCAGAAGGTTATTGATCGAGCTATACTTGCCTGTAAGAACAGTGGTTTCGCGGTTTCGGATCATTTTGTTGAGGTCAACAAAATGATAGAAATTGGCAAAGGTGGGAAAAGAAATACAATTGACTATGAGTTGACTCGATATGCATGTTATTTGATTGTTCAAAACGGCGACCCAAGAAAAGAAATAATTGCTTTGGGCCAAACATATTTCGCTATTCAGACACGCCGCCAGGAAGTTCAAGATGCCTTTAATCAGCTTGATGAAAATAATAAACGATTAGTTGTCCGTGGAAATATCAAACAGTGGAATCAGCTTCTTGCTGAAGCAGCACATAATGCTGGAGTAATTACCGATGAGGAATTTGCGATTTTTCAAAACGCCGGATATATGGGCTTGTATGGTGGCATGACTGTCTCAGACATCCATACAAAAAAAGGCTTGAAGAAAAATGAAAAAATTCTTGATTATATGGGAAGTACAGAGTTGATTGCTAATCTGTTCAGAATTTCTCAGACTGAGGAAAAACTGAAGCGAGATGAGATATCAACTGCCATCGAGGCAAATAACACACATTATGATGTAGCCGATAAGATACGTAAAGCTATTATCGAAATGGGAGCCACACTACCAGAGGACTTGCCTGTATCGGATAAAAGCGTTCAGACTATTGAGCGTGAGGAAATACGTAAACTCAGAAATTCAAAGAAAAAGCTGATGCTGGACGAATAGAGGTGTTTGATCTCCTCAAAAGTTGCGTGTTTCACTATGAGTTCGAATTTATCCATCCGTTTGCTGACGGAAATGGACGTATGGGGCGTATGTGGCAGACGCTTTTATTAAGTCGCTGGAAACCAATCTTTAACTGTTTGCCTGTGGAGACTTTAATCCGCGAACGGCAACAGGAGTATTACACCATATTGGCTGTTGCCGACAAAGCGGCGGATTCTACAGCTTTTGTTGAATTTATGCTCCGCCGTGATCCGAGATGCTTTAAATGATCTTATGCAAACCGAACAAGTTCGCGAGAAAGTTACCGATCAAGTCGAGCGCCTGATGTCTGCCTTAGGCAGCGAAACGCTGTCCGCAAAAGAGCTTTTGGAGCGGCTTGGACTTAAGCACCGTCCAACGTTCAGCAACAATTATTTGCGCCCCGCGTTGGAACTTGGCTTGATTGAGATGACTGTTCCTGACAAGCCAAACAGCAGCAAGCAGCAGTATCGGGCTGTGAAACGAAATAGTGACTAACGATGAAGCCTTTGCCGGAGTCGATGAAAATAACATCCGAGATATGTTTGACCTTCTAAAACTGGTCAAGCGGGTTATCAAGAAGGGATACTATGTGACTTGTGGTGTGATGTGAAACTGTCTATGCAGAGATTAAAGGGAGCGAATCTAAGGGAATCTTAGGCTTCGCTCCTTTTTTACATAGAATTGTCTGAGCTGAGTGTTATGCTTTACACAGAGTAAGCTATGCAAGATAGACTATCAAGCAGAAGGTCCGTGCTAATAGTGTAATTTAAGAATATTGTAAAAAAGAACAGTTGTTGGCAGGGTTTTACAGAATAATGAAGAATTTAGGCTATAGAAAGTGTTTGCTGGTATATGAGCTATTAGAAATAGGATGCCAGATTTTCCGCTTACGGGTGACCCGCGAAATAAAAAAGTCAGAACTCAGCATGTCGAAGGAATACATAAAAAGAAAGCTGAAGTAGCAAACCAAATCGGCGCCAATAGTTGTCCCAAATGTGGTGGGGAGTTAATCACGAGAAAGGGCAAATATGGAGATTTCAAAGTGTGTAATAATTATCCGAAGTGTAGGTTTATAATTTCCAACTAGGCAATGAATCCTGATTTCGGTAAAAGTGGAGTCAATAGAGTATAAGCATTGATAATGTGACGTTGAATTCAGAAGATGAACGATGAAACTTTTAACAACGGCGAACATATTAAGGGAGTGTTACCGACATATGTCGTATCCACCCTATGGAATTGTGAGATCTGCGACACATGTCGGTAATCACGTTGAATGAAATTGGTTGCGGAAAATGCCGCGCCATCCTGGCGCGGATTGTGTAAGTTAGTTTCGTAAGATATCTTTTTTTGAAGAGTGTTTCCTTTATATTGAGTTCGAGTTAGAAAGGAAAAATGAGTTATGTATATTATTAAACCAGACTGGAATAAATTTAGAGCTAAATTTAGTGAGAACCCCCAAAGTACCTTTGAATGGTTCTGTTACATATTATTCTGTCAAGAATTTGATAGGCCCTTTGGTATTTTCCGCTATAAAAATCAATCAGGAATTGAGACGAACCCTATAACTAAGGACGAAAAAGTAATTGGTTGGCAGGCAAAATTTTATGAAACTACTTTATCTGCTAATAAGGATGAATTAATTCAAACCTTAATAAAAAGCAAGAGAGATTATACCGAACTTACAAAAATCATATTCTATACTAATCAGGAATGGGGACAAGGAAAAGACCAGAACGACCCTCAAGCAAAGCTAGAAGTAGAAAAAAAAGCCGAAGGATTGAGTATTGAAATAGAATGGAGAACTGCAAGCTTTTTCGAATCGTATTTTGTTACTATTAAAAAAAAATCTATAGCTCATTATTTTTTCAGTTTAGATAAAAGTATTGTTGAATTACTAGATGATAAACAAAAACGTACAGAGTCTATTCTATTTAATATTCAAACCGAAATAGACTTTAATAATCAGAAAATAAAAATTGATAGGAATATATGTTTACAGACCGTAAGAAAAGAGCTAGATAAAAGGCAAATAATAATTTTAAGTGGGGTTGGTGGGGTTGGTAAAACAGCAGTTATTAAAGACCTTTATGAAGAATTAAATAGCAAAATACCTTTTTATCTCTTTAAGGCAAATGAATTTAATACGAATAACATAAAGGAACTGTTTAACAATTTCGACTTAAAAGAATTTATTGAGGCTCATAGAGATGAAAATATTAAAATAGTTGTTATTGATTCGGCAGAAAAATTATTAGAGCTTCAAAATACAGAGCCTTTCAAAGAATTTCTTCTCAATATGATTCAAAGTAGTTGGAAAGTGATCTTTACTACACGAAATAATTATTTAGAAGATTTAAATTATGAATTTATAGAATTGCATAAAGTTATCCCTTTAAATATACCTATTCAGAATTTGAGTCAGAATGAATTAGAAAATTTGTCATATAAATATAATTTCAATATTCCCAAAGACCTAAAATTTCTTGATTTAATAAAAAATCCTTTTTATTTAAACGAATATTTGAAATTCTATGGAGTTGATGAGGATATTGATTATTTAGGTTTCAAGCAGAAATTATGGAATAGAATAATAAAAAAATCGAAACCCGTAAGAGAACAATGCTTTCTAAAAATTGCCTTTCAAAGAGCTGAACAAAATCAATTTTTTGTTATACCTAATTTTGATAGTCATATCTTAAATGAATTAGTTCTTGATGGAATTTTAGGATATGAAACCGTAGGGTATTTTATTACTCATGATATTTATGAAGAATGGGCACTAGAAAAGATAATAGAAACTGAATATATAAGAAAAGCAAAAAATCAGGAAATGCTTAAAAACATTGGGATATCTCTGTCTATTCGGAGGAGTTTTAGGAATTGGGTATCAGAAAAACTATTACTAGAGGACATGGATATTAAGCAATTTATTGAAAATATTATTAGAGAAGAAATAATAGAACTTTTCTGGAAAGATGAAATTTTAGTATCAATATTGCTGTCCAATTATTCTGAAACCTTTTTTGAATTATTTGAAAAAAAGCTTTTGGAAAATAACCTAGATTTATTGAAAAGATTAACTTTTTTACTTAGAATTGCTTGCAAAGAAGTTGATAGTGATTTTTTTGACAATCTAGGTATTAAAAATATAAATTTACTTTCTATAAAATATATTTTTACTAAACCTAAAGGTAATGGTTGGCAAAATCTTATAAAATTCGTCTATAAAAATTTAGATTCAATTGGAATTGAAAATTTTTATTTCATCCTTCCAATCATTCATGACTGGAACAATAAATCTAAAAAAGGAGAGACCACAAAAATATCAAGTCTAATAGCATTAAAATATTATCAATGGGTAATTAAAGAGGATGTATATTTCTCCCGTAATGAAGGAGTTAAGGAAAGACTATTGCAGACGATTTTATATGGGTCTTCTGAAATAAAAATGGAGCTTAGTAATATTTTTGATGAGATATTATTAAATGATTGGAAGTGGCCCAGAGACCCCTATTATGATTTATTAGAAGTTATCTTAAAGAAATTAGGAGATAATATTGAGCTTATAAACGCTCTTCCAGAATATGTTACAAAACTTGCAAATCTATATTGGTTAAGATTTCCTGAAAACGAACCATTTTATTATGATTCGAGTATAGGAATTGAAAAATATTTTGGTTTAAAAGACAATCATTATTTTCCGGCAAGTTCTTTTCAAACACCTATTTATTGGTTGCTTCAAGCTTCTCTTCAAAAAACTATTGAATTTATTTTAGATTTCACAAACAAAACAGTTGAGTGTTTTGCTAAGTCTGATTTAGGTAAGTCAGAAATTGAAGAAATTGATGTCTACATTGAAGATGGAAATACTATCAAACAATATATCTGCAATAGAATTTGGGAAATTTACAGAGGAACTCAAGTTGCCCCCGATGTAATACAATCAATGCATATGGCATTAGAAAAATTCTTTCTAGAAAGAGGTAATAATGCTGATTCCAAAGTATTAGAATCTTGGCTTTTATTTATGCTTAAAAATTCTATTTCTGCGTCAATTTCTGCTCTTGTTACAAGTATCGTATTAGCTTTTCCAGAAAAAACCTTTAATGTTGCGAAGATGTTATTTAAAACAAAGGAATTTTTCCTTTACGATACAAGTCGATTGCTATCTGATCAGACCGCTAAAAGTTTATATTCTATAGGCTATGGTCTAAACTATGAAAATAAATTATATCAAGACGAAAGAATCAAGACTTGCGACGACAAGCATAGAGAAAGTTCTCTAGAACACTTAGCATTTAAATACCAATTCTTTAGGAGCGAGGGTATAACTGAAGAAGAGGCAGAGAATAGACTACAAATTATATGGGACATTTTTGATAAATATTATGAAGAATTACAACAAAAATCTCAGGAAAATGAAAAAGATAAAACTTGGAGACTTTACCTTGCAAGAATGGACAGAAGAAAAATGAAACCTACGACCGAGGAAAAAGACGGTCAGATTTTGATTAATTTCAATCCGGAAATTGCTCCTGAACTTGAAGAATTTAGTGAACAATCAATTCGAACAAGCACTGAGTATATGAAATATTCTTCATTAAAGTTATGGGCTAATTATAAAATGGAAAATGATGAGAGATACAAGAGCTATGAACAATATGAGAATGGCCCAAAGTTTGTTATAAAAGAGGCAAAAGAAATAATTGAAGAATTAGAAAATGCGGAGAATAAAGAGTTTAATTTTTTCAATTATACTATTCCTGGGCACGCCTGTTCTGTTCTAGTTAGAGATTATTTTGGAGATCTTTCTGAAGAAGAAAAGACTTTCTGTAAGGACATTGTTTTAGCTGTGGCTTCCTCTTCTATCACAGGGCCTTATGCATACCAGATATCGGATGGTGTGGAATCGTCAATTTCTGTTTTACCGATGTTATTTAAAGAGTTTCCTGATGAGAAAGAGAGAATAAAGTTAATTTTGCTATTAACTTTATTTGACCCTCATAGTATTGGTATGTATTGTGAATTTGCTGACTACTCCAAAAAGGCTATCATTAATAATCTATGGGAAATAAGTTTTGACGACGCTCAGTCTTTGTTGTTTGGCTATTTATGGTTAAAACCAAAATATGATGATGCAAGGTTAGCATTACGAAAGCAGAAAAATAAAAATAATGTCTATGATTTGCATGAAAATGAAGTCATTGAAATCTTTCTAACACAAAGTACTAGAGATTTAGAAAAAGTGAATAACAATAATATTAATTTAGAAGAGATAGGCAATATAGATAAAATGGACTTAGATGACTTAAAAACAGCTTTTCAGCTAATACCAATGAAGTCAGATAATGATGAACATAAGAAATTAGCAGAATTAATTATTAATATCTTTGCTAAACAATTATTATCGAAAAAAAGAGAAGATAAAGTTGATTACAAAGTTAGACATGGTTTTTTTGAGAAGTTAGCATATATCGTATTGAATTCTGCTAAAGAAGATATTTTAATTTATTTAAAACCTTTCATTGATGGTTTCAATAGGTCTGAGTCTATAGCTGAGTTACTTAAAATATTCATTTCTTCAGAAGATAAATTGGCTACATACGACAATTTTTGGCATGTGTGGAGTCAATTTTATAGTAAAGTAGTAGAATTATGTAAGGATGGCGAAGAATATTGGTATACAAAAGATATCATTAAAGCCTATCTGTTTGAAAAGACCTTCTGGAGAGAAGAAGCGACAGAATGGCGTACCTTTAAGGAAAGTAATAAGATATTCTTTAAAGACATATCTGAAAATATAGGACATTGCCCCTCTGTTTTGCATTCAATTTCAAAGTTATTAAATGGCATCGGAAGTATCTATTTAGGTGATGGAGTATTATGGATTTCTAGGATGTTGGTTAATAACAAAAATTTATGGTCATGTGAATTTGAGGAAAATACAATTTATTATCTAGAAAATGTTGTTAAGAAATATATTTTTTTGAATCGAGAAAGAATAAGAAAAACCAAACAACTAAAACAAGAAATTTTAGTAATATTGGACTTCTTGATAGAAAAAACATCTGTTATCGGATATATGCTAAGGGAAAATATATTATAAAAAGAATGGCTCAGTGGGGTTTGAGGAGTCGCCGTCCATAAAGGCAATACAGAGTGTTTTTATTGAATTCATTATTGGTTGGAAATTGAAAAAGTACAGAGATCGAGTATTATAAATCTACTTATTAATGTACTGATAGATTATATGGTAGGAGGTAGAAACATATTATGGACATCAAACCTTATGATAAAACAATCCGGGAACTTTTCCTTTCGGGTCGCCAATTTGTTATTCCGCGTTTTCAACGTGAGTATTCATGGGACAAGAAAAACTATCAGGAGTTTTTCGAGGATATGATAAACAACCTATCAATTGAAAAGGGTAATATTGTAGCAAATCAGTATTTTCTTGGTACCATGCTGTTTGTAGGAAATTTTGCGGAAGGAACAGATCAGAAAATACAAGTTGTAGATGGACAGCAAAGGCTAACTACAATTACAATTTTGTTTTCTGCACTTTCAGATCGATTTATTTCATTGGGCGAAGATACTCTCAGCGAGCAAATATTCAAATACATTATGACTAAAGATGATAATGGTGAAGAAGTTCGAATTATAAAAAGTAAAACTCATTATCCCTTCTTTGCATATTTCATTCAGGATAGAAAAAAGGCCACACCTCAAGAGCCAAACAATGAAGAGGAAATGTGTATTAAAGAGACATATGACTGGATGTTTAAAGAATTAAGTGAAGAACGGTTGAAGCCGTTGCTAAAGAAAAAGCATGGAAGCGACGTAGTTGACACTCTACATTACATCGACATCTTGAAAGCAATTAGAGATCAGGTGCTAAATCCAACGTTTGTTTCTATTTCTACCAAAGATCGAGACCAAGCAAACACGATCTTTGAAATCTTGAATGCAAAAGGCAAGCGTCTTGCACATATAGATCTAATTAAAAATAAAATTTTTGATGTTCTTAAGAAAAAAGAGCCTGCCGACTTTGCCGAAGATCGTTGGCAGAAGATAAAAAACGTCCTTAATAACGGGAAAGAGTCTGTTGGGCTTGCAACATACTATAGACATTTTTGGATATCAACATATAAAAAGTCTTTGTCAAGCAAATTGTATGATGATTTTAATACTCTTATCACGCCTAAAAACGAAAAGCGCTATAAAGAATTTGTTGAAGAAATGCTCACGAATGCCAAAAACTATATGAAAATAGTTAATCCAAAGCGTGAAGATTATGATAATCGGAAAGAATATTTCTGGCTTGTGCAAAGTTTAAATGTTCTGAATAACTATTTCAATGTCGTACAGGTGCGTATAGCTCTACTAGCATTATACGATTTAAAGAACAAACAGATTATTGATCACAAATTATTTAAGAATACTATAACATTTTTAGAAAACTTTCATTGCGCATACAACGCAATAGTGTCAGGTAGGTCAAATCGCTTTGAACCGATTTACTCTGGTTTTTCAATCGCATTACGCAAATGTACTACCAAAGCAATGGCTTCTGAAACTATAAAGCAAAAGTTAATCGATCCACTCAACGAATTATTTCCTAATTTTGATGAGTTCTCTATAAAATTCTTAAAATTAACTTATTCTAAAAAAGAAAACCCGTCAAATGAAAAAGTCAAATATATAATAAATAAACTACACTGTTATTATGCAACACAGGGACTGTTTGCGGATGATGGTAGTGTTGAACATATCCTTCCAGAATCCGAAGGACAAGAAACGCTGAATATCGGCAATCTGATTCTGCTTGAAGGTCCATTAAATAGTGAAGCCGGTCAAAAAGACTATCAAGACAAAATTAGTATTTACAGTAAATCAAAATATCCTTGGATTGCCAGCTTTATTAAGCAGCATAAAACTTGGACAAAATCAATGATAAATGAAAGGGCTCAATACATGGTCAAAGACTATTTCACAAATATACTTGGCAGAAAACTTTAAACACTGCTTCTAATGAACCTTGAACCTTTCCTTTGGAGCAAACTGATTATATCGAAAGAGGTTTTAGTTAATTGGTCTTAATTAACCGAAGGCCTTACCTTGCCCTATTTATTAAGTAAAACTCTTCATCATTCGCTACACCAAGTATTTGAAGGAGGAAATGAACCTGAAACCCATCGTCTTTATCGATACCGAAATTGAACCGAAAAGTGGGAAAATACTTGATCTTGGCGGTGTCAAGGGCGTTGGCAGTTCATTTCACTCCAATTCGATGGTTGACTTCGCCAAGTTTCTCTATGGGTCGGAATATGTATGCGGTCACAATATCTTCAATCATGATCTGAAATACATTCAAAATGCACTCATTGATGCTGGCCTTGATGATCCAAATATTATTGATACGTTGTTTCTTTCTCCGCTTCTTTTCCCAGCCAAACCTTATCATAAGCTGCTCAAGGACGATAAGCTGCAAACAGAAGACACCAACAATCCGCTGAATGATTCCATCAAAGCAAAAGACCTTTTCTTTGATGAGATTGCAGCTTTTCAGCAGGCAGATGCCGGTTTAAAACAAATCTATTATCAGCTATTGAGAGACCAAAAGGAGTTTTTCTCCTTCTTTCATTTCCTTGGCTATCAAGCAGATAAGATCAATATCGAAAAAGTAATTCGTGAAAAGTTTCATTCCCAAATCTGTGAAGACAGTGATCTTGCCAAGATAATAGTAGAATACCCCATCGAACTGTCCTACTGCCTGGCATTGATCAATACTGATAACCGGTATTCCATTACACCGCCCTGGGTTTTGAAGAGCTATCCGGCAGTAGAACGGATCATGTTTTTATTAAGAAGCAGCCCATGCCTGACAGGTTGTGCGTATTGCGATCAAGCGCTTGACGTTCATCAAGGGCTGAAACGTTTCTTCGGCTTTAATGATTACCGAACCTATGCAGGGGAACCTTTACAGAAGAATGCCGTCCAAGCCGCAGTTGACAACAAATCTCTTTTGGCCATCTTTCCTACCGGTGGCGGGAAGTCCATTACCTTTCAAGTGCCGGCCTTAATGAGCGGGATCAACACCAAGGGGCTGACAGTCGTCATCTCCCCTTTGCAGTCCTTGATGAAAGACCAGGTGGATAACCTGGAAAAATTGAATATCACAGATGCTGTGACGATTAATGGTTTGCTGGACCCGATAGAAAGAGCCAAAGCCTTAGAAAGAGTAGTAAATGGTTCAGCCTCAATTCTTTATATATCGCCAGAATCGTTGCGTTCCAAGACCATTGAACGTTTGCTTTTAGGGAGAAATGTGGTCCGTTTCGTGATCGATGAAGCTCACTGTTTTTCATCATGGGGTCAAGATTTCCGGGTGGACTATTTATATATTGGGGACTTTATCAAAAGCTTTCAGGAAACGAAAAGTCTTCTGGAAGGGATCCCTGTTTCTTGTTTTACGGCGACAGCCAAGCAGAAGGTGATAGAAGATATCCGGGATTATTTCAAGGAAAAGTTATCCCTGGAATTGGAAGTATTTAGTTCCAATGCCTCCAGAACCAATCTTCATTATGAGGTGTTCGAAAAGCATGATGAGGAGGAAAAGTACAACACCCTTAGGAATATGATCGAAGAAAAGAATTGTCCGACGATCATTTATGTCTCACGTACCCGTAAAGCAGAAGTATTGGCGCAAAGATTAAGCCAAGACGGTTATCAGGCCAGAGCCTACCATGGTCAGATGGATAAGCAGGAGAAAACCGAAAATCAGGATCTCTTTATGCGAGGAGAGATTCAGATCATGGTGGCCACCTCTGCTTTTGGCATGGGGGTGGATAAGAAAGATGTTGGTTTAGTAATTCATTACGACATCTCCGATTCCTTGGAAAATTACATACAGGAGGCAGGAAGAGCAGGACGGGACGAAACTATTTCGGCCGCCTGTTTTGTGCTGTTTAATGACGATGACCTGAGTAAGCATTTTGAGATGTTGAATCAGACCAAGCTGAGTATCCAGGAAGTCCAACAGATCTGGAAGGCTGTTAAAGATATCACCAAATCACGGGCCAAGGCATCCCAATCCACCTTAGAGATTGCCCGCAAGGCCGGTTGGGATGATAGCATCATGGACATTGGCACCAGAGTGACCACGGCAATTGCTGCCTTGGAAAACGCAGGCTATTTGAAAAGAGGTCAGAATAGCCCGAGGCTCTACGCGAACAGTATTTTGGCCAAAAATGCAGAAGAGGCCGTTGAGAAGATTTACAGTTCCCGTCGTTTTAGTGATAAGCAAAAGGAACAGGCCACGAGGATCATTAAGAAACTGATCTCCAGTAAAAGCAAAGGACGCTCCGGTGATGAAGTGGCGGAAGCAAGGATCGATTATATCTCCGATCATTTGGGCATTGTGAAAGAGGAAGTCATCCAGATTGTCAGTCTTTTGCGGGACGAAAAGATTTTAGCAGATTCCAAAGACCTGAATGCCTTTATTAAGAAAAAGGATAGCAAGAAAAATTCCCTGAGTATCCTGAAGACCTATGGGCAAATCGAAAAATTTCTACTCACAATAATCAGCGATGAGGAGAAAATCATTCACCTTAAGGAGCTGAATGAGCAGGCTGAAGCTTCGGCCTGTGAAGATGTCTCGCCTAATAAGATCAAAACCATTCTGAATCTTTGGGCGATCAAAAACTGGATCAAACGACAGACGACACCCCATTCTAAAAACCATCTTGCCGTTCTTACGCTTTTTGATTCTGAAACCTTGACAGCAAAGCTCGAAAAACGGAATGATATCGCCCAATTTATTTTGGATGTTCTTTATGATCTAAGCAAAGCAGATACAGGTACGGATGAAAGCAGTCAGGAGGAAGTGCCGGTTGCTTTTTCTGTTTTGGAATTGAAAGATAAATATTCCAAGAGATCCACCCTCTTTCGGACTAGCGTGACGACGGAAGAGATCGAGGATGCACTTTTCCATCTTTCCAGAATCGAAGCATTGAAGATAGAGGGCGGCTTTATGGTGGTTTATAATGCGCTGACGATTGAACGTCTGGAGAAGGACAACAAAAAGCGTTACAAAGTAGAGGATTACCAGAGACTGGAACAGTATTACCAGAATAAAGTCCAGCAAATCCATATTGTTGGAGAATATGCCCGGAAAATGATCAGGAATTATCAAGAGGCCCTTCAATTTGTTGATGATTATTTTAAGTTGAATTACCTATCTTTTCTGCATAAATATTTTCCGGGCAGCCGTCAGGACGAAATCAAAAGAAATATTACACCATCAAAGTTCAAACAGCTGTTTGGCGAATTATCACCGACCCAACTAAAAATCATCAATGATAAGGAATCGAAAACCATTGTCGTTGCCGCCGGACCAGGAAGCGGTAAGACGCGGATTCTGGTGCATAAGTTGGCGTCTCTATTGTTAATGGAAGATGTCAAGCATGAGCAATTGCTGATGGTGACATTTTCAAGATCGGCTGCTACGGAATTCAAGAAGCGTTTGTTAAAGCTGATCGGTAATGCCGCCAACTTCATCGAGATCAAAACCTTTCATTCCTACTGCTTTGACTTATTGGGAAGAGTTGGCTCACTGGAAAAGTCAGGTGATATCATTCAGGAAACGATTAAGCGGATCAGGAACGGACAAGTTGAACCGGGCAGGATTACGAAAACGGTCTTGGTCATTGATGAGGCGCAGGACATGGATGCCCATGAATTTGCCTTGGTCAAGGCTTTGATGGAACAGAACGAGGGGATGCGGATCATTGCCGTTGGTGATGATGACCAGAATATTTTTGAATTCAGGGGCGCAAGTTCCAAATATATGGAGAACCTGATTAGGGAACAAGATGCCCTGGAACGAACGAGGCCAAACGCCAGCTTTATGTTGCCATGACTAGGGCAAAGCACAATCTTACCCTTTACGATAACGGGAACTATTTGAATTCCATTAAAGCCGAGGATATGCAAGTGGTTGTTGATTCCCAAACCTATCTTCCACCCCAAGAATTGGTTATGCAATTATCCCATCGGGATGTTCAGTTGGATTTTTTCCTATACTGCCGGCCTTTGATTAAGGATCTGAATAGCGGGGAGTTCCTTGGTTTTGACGAGAATGGCTGTAATAATTCCAAGGGACAAGCAGTTGTCAGATTCTCCAAACAATTATTAATACAAATAGAGTCGATGAGGCAAAAGAATTATGTGCCGAAAACAGCCAAAATAAGATTCATTGTCTACTGGCAGAAAGAAAACTCAGAGCGCGAGGTTAGAATTGTTTTACCAGAGCTTTCCTTTGAGAAAATATTGTCATAACCATTCTTGCTGTCATTGATACTGGCTGTTTTAATGGCTCACTTTTCAGTACCAAATTTTTTGACGATTTATTTGCCTAAGCAAAGGGGGTACTGGGCTCAACCGGTATCTCCTAGCGCAAAATTACGTATTAAATAGACGTATTAATTAACTTGTGAACGTTTGATAGTGAGTATATAATTATCTAAATAAAGCTGTTTTTGGAGGTGAGCCAGTGCCAATAGATAATCATGTTTGGTTATTACTACTTTTCAACGTTACAATCGTACTGGCTTTATCTTGGCTAGGTTTTACCTTCATTAAACGTGGCGCCCATTGTTTTAAAGCATCAGAGAGCAAGAACATTGGTATTTCACGACTTATCTCAAATGGGTTGACTATTTTAGCAAATAAGTATTTGATTGTTCGAAGAATGATTAAGATTGATACTGATGATGATCCGCCACATCTTCTCCTTAGTTTATAGTCATAAAAACTAAGGAGGAAAAACATGAGTATTTTTAGTTCTTCATTTACTATCTTATTGACAAAATTTATTGGTTTGACAGGGGATTGGTTTATCGCTGTGATTCTAGTAACCTTGGTGATAAGGTTATGTCTCCTTCCTTTATCCGCAAAACAACATAAAGATCAATTCACAATGTCTAATCTTAATCAGGTCAAGTCTTTTTTAACCACTAAATTCAAGAATCAGACGGAAAAGATTGATAAAGAATTATTGAAGATCGCCTCTAAATATAAGGTGAACACTTTCCTATCTGCGTTGTTGCTTGTAGTTCAAGCCCCGATCCTATTTTCTCTGTACGCTTCGATCATTAATTTAAGTACTTCAGTGGGAAGCATGTTGGTCCCTTGGGTATTAAGTGTTCATGCTCCCGATTCATTACACGTTCTTCCTATCTTGGCGGGTGTCTTCCAAGCATTAGGTGGTTTTACAGCAGAAGTCAAATCGTTTCTAATGTTTATTGTACCAGTAGCGATTGGACTAGTATTTCTTTGGAAAGCTCCTGCTGTCCTTAGTGTTTACTGGATGACTAACTCAGCACTCAGGTTCCTTGAATATAAGATATTTTCTTTAATGGCTGTTCGCAATAGGTTTTTAAAGGTACCTACTACAGAAGAAATGATGAGAAGTATTTCCTAGCCAAGTTGTCCAAGCGAAGCTATCCTAATCATTCGGCTCTCATCGAAACGGTGGGGGCCTTTTCTACGGAATTTCTGATATAACTGAAGAGGAAAAAAAGAGGTGCTTTGTGTTATTACTGGAGTTACATAATGAATCGCATTTTAATCGTAGAGGATGGAACAAAAAATGAGTGAGTTTTCGATTAAAGACGGGCTAGAGGGTTTGAATTCAAATGAACTCATAAAGTTAATCATGAATCTCATACAAAGAGAAGGACAGGCAAGATTGCATGTGCTGGAATGGCTTGAACAAAATTGCGATACAAATAAGAAAGCTTCAAATTCAAACAAGAAAAGTAAATCTCCCAAAATTCATGATGAGCTGTTATTCGAATATTGGAACAATGCTCAGAGCATAATTTCTGAATTTAATTGCTACGGAGGAGGACCTGAGGAGGAAGAAGAGGAGGTTTATGAATGGTTAGAGAAGATTTCTGACTTGATAAAGGATGATAAGATTACACCTGAAGCAAAGCACCGATTCATGGAGGAAGCTTTTGTTGAATATGATGCAGGTAATTCCGGTTTTGACGACGGTCTGATGGATTTGTTTTTTGAATTGTGCAAAGAAAAAGATGAATGGGAATTTCTTGTGCAAAAGCTTAATCGTAGGAAGTCAGATTGGAGAAAGACGCTTGTCATGGGGATTTACAGGGATCAGCTAAAGGATGATTCCAGATACTTGGAGGAGAGATTTAAAAACCTTCATTATGGAATGGATTATTGGGATTTAGCCCAATATTATATCGGCAAACGAAATACGAAATTGGCGCTTGAAATAGCACAAAAGGGTATCGAGCAGGGAGACGGAAGACTAACCGAGCTTTATGATTATCTAATTGACCATTATTCGAAGCAACAGGATAAGGACCATCTTGAATCGATTGCTGAAATTGCAATGCAAAGAAAAAATGATGAAAGCTATGTTTTGGAAAGACTATTTTCATTTTATAAAAATGGTGACTATGAAAAGGCGAAAGAGAAGCTGATTCTAGTATATAAAACGACCCATCACAAAAGGTATTTTGAAGAATATATAAATGGGGATATGCCAGTTTTTCTGATTTCGACATATTCGCACAAAAACTTGAAAAAGAATATCCAAAAGAAATTCTGGAGTACTACTACAAAAAAGCATATCGTAGAATTCCAAATGGAGATAGAAAAACATACAAAGAAGCTGTAAAATATCTTGGGAAAGTTAAAGCAATCTATTTAAAGCATTTAAAGGACAAGGATGGTTGGACACATATGCTCAGTAAACTGCTTATGGAGTTTAAGAAAAGACCGGCATTTATTGATGAGGTTAGGAAGAGTAAGTTATAAGAGATGATTTTTTCAAGATTATCTCAACCCTCGATGTTGACGGAATGATACATCGATTTGAGATTTCTAATATGATTATGCCTGGATTTTCTGTATGGAAAGCAGAAGAATTGGAGGGCGATGATCAGTTCGAGATACTCGTTAAGCCTGAAGAAAATCAAGCTGTGGCAATCGAACATTTGCATCAGAAAATATTGACCGGAATAGGATATAAAACGCTTACACGTAAGCCGAAGCGGTAAGACGCGGATTCTGGTGCATAAGTTGGCGTCCCTGCTGTTAATGGAAGATGCGAGTCGGAAAGCTAACTTCGTCATTAAAGAAATCCTT
>DOPS01000215.1:0-9747 GCA_003512645.1 Desulfosporosinus sp. | reverse complement strand
ACTCGAGTCCGTGTTGAAAAAGCAGTAGAGCTGATGAAGAAACCGGAGTTCAGCGTTGAACAAGTTTCTAAGGCCATAGGCTTTAAAAGCCAAAGTTATTTCGCTGAAGTATTCCGAAAATATATTGGGGTAACTCCTTTGATTTATAAAAATAGCTTATTTTAGGAGCGATTTAAATTGATTTTTGACGATATTATTGACTCCATTGCAGAAGGTGAATCTGAAGATACCCTCGAATTAACCAAACAAGCATTGGCACAAGGCTATTCAGCTACTTCCATTCTTGAAAAAGGACTAATTACGGGTATAAACATCATCGCTGAAAAATACCGCACAGAAAAAGTGAACGTTCCGGAGGTCCTGATGGCCACCAATGCGATGCATGCCGGGCTATCTGTGATTGAACCAATCCTGACTGCACCTACCAAAAAGGGGCTCGGCAAGATAATCTTGGGTACTGTGGCAGGCGATTTACATGATATTGGCCTGGGCATTGTTAAAACCATGGCTATGACGACGGGTGCTAAAGTGATAGATCTGGGGGTTAATGTTTCTCCTAAGAAATTTGCCAGTGCCGTTCGCAAGGAAAAACCTAATATTTTAATGATCTCTGCCTTATTAACTACAACCATGCCTGTTATGAAAGATGTGATCGTTGAACTGGAAGCTCAAGGATTACGTAGTGGGCTTAAAGTAATTGTAGGGGGAGCACCGATCACAGATGCTTTTGCCAAGGAAATAGGAGCGGATTATACCTTTGAAGATGCTTTTGAGTTTCGCAATTTTCTAAAAGCAAATTTAAGCAAAATCTTAGCTTCCAAACATGTCGACCTATAAATCAAAAAGAACTACTCTCATATTGGGAGTAGTTCTTTGCTTCTCAACGACTTGATTTGGGGTGATCGTTATTTTTCTCGCTGTCCTCCTTTTAACATTTTCAAAGTAATGACTTGCCCAGCGTCAACATAGATAGACTCTGGTGCCTTGATTCCTTTCATTACTGAGGTGAGAAGGCTAATGTCACCCTCGATTTCTCCGACTTCCCAGTCAAAAAAATCGGCGATTTCTCGAACCTTCTGCCGGTATCCTTCAAGATCTTTGATTCCTGGTGTAATAATAAAGATTGCTTTCTTATAACTTCCATACAAGGTATTAATCAATTTACGTGCTTTCTTTTCTCCATATCTTGCTTCATATTCGAAGTATTCTGCCAAGGGAGTGCGGCCATAATCCAACCATCCCTGACTGAAATAATAAGTAAGGGAATTCTCCTTGAATAACTCCATATGTCTTGTCGTCGACCCTAACATTAAGCCAATACAATCGTGGGTCGCCGGAAATAAAAGTGGTACGCGAGGGGATAGCAAGCCAAGCATTGAATTAGAACATCGTCCGTAAGTCAAGATGATCAAATCATAGTCCTGGCTCTCATTAATTATCTCTTGTAGTTTAGTGTGTAACTTATCCGGTCGAGCGTGAAAGCTGTAATCTAGGAATTCACAATCCATCCCTTGGTTCAGTCCTTGGGCATGAATTTCATTCATAGTTGATTGACAACCAATCAGTTTAATCGCTTTATCCATTAGATTTTCCTTCCTCGCACTAGATGAATCTGAGTGTGGGAAAAACACCCAGGCCTCCACAACCTAGGTGTTCTTCAATTTCGTCATTAGGACGTTCTGACTTTTATGAAGTTATGGCTTAGCGTTACTTTCCTCCCAAAAGCTTCTCCTGCCCAAGTGCTTTGAAAATACTATAGCACATTGCTAGCATGATCAACATGAAGGGGAAGGCCGCTACAATAGAAACCGTTTGTAAGACCGCTAAAGCTGCAGTGCCACCGCCGACTAGGATCAGGATGATGGTGAAAGCACCCTGCATGATACCCCAGAAGCTACGCAATTTCTTGTCAGGGTCCATGTTGCCATTGGAAGTCAGCATGGCCAGGACATAAGTTGCGGAATTGGCAGCACCTACGAAAGAAGCAACGATGAGAAGAATTGCCAAGGGAGCTGTGATCGAATACAAAGGTAACTGTTGCAGTGTCGCGAAAAAGGCGGTAGTATAATCTGCATTAACAGCGGCCTGAATGGCCCCATTGGAGAGTTTATCCAAGTTGAAAGCGGCACCGCCGTAAATCGAGAGCCAAACCATAGAGAATCCTGAAGGTAGCAATGTTACTGCCAACACGAATTGGCGGATGGTACGACCCTTGGAGACACGGGCCACGAATTGTCCGACGAACGGAGCCCAAGCAATCCACCATGCCCAATAGAACACGGTCCAGCCATTCACCCAATCAATATTGCCCATCCACAGAGTCTGTCCGACAAAGTTTTGCAGGTAGGCTCCCAGAGTAT
Organism: Desulfosporosinus sp.; assembly: GCA_003512645.1. Lineage (GTDB taxonomy): Bacteria > Bacillota > Desulfitobacteriia > Desulfitobacteriales > Desulfitobacteriaceae > Desulfosporosinus. Next base: position 7,387 of record DOPS01000215.1, on the reverse strand, counting down.
CAGTGAAGTTGTTCAGGATTAACACTGTACCCCCGAACAAGAAGATAAATACCATGAAACCGATTGAAAGCCATACCTTAATATCGGCAGCAATCTGCATTGCCTTATGCAGACCGGAGATCGTGGCCAGAGTAAAGAGTAGAGTCATCGCCGCGATAACTATAGAAACTGTCACGGGCGTCGCCGGAATTCCCCAGATATAGTTCAGCCCTGTGGCTATCTGGTTGGAGCCGAGACCTAAACTGGTGGCCACGCCGAACACTGTGGCAAACACTGATAAGATGTCAATAGCTTTTCCGATAGGTCCGTAAATCCGGTCGCCAATCAGCGGATAGAAGGCTGAGCTGACTAGGAACGGCAAACCCTTACGGAATTGGAAGTAAGCTAGAGCCAAACCACAAATGGCGAAAATAACCCAAGGGTGGATGCCCCAGTGGAAAAACACGATACGCATAGCTGTACGCATAGCTTCAGGAGTAGCAGCTTCGCCCATCGGGGGGGACAGGTAATGCATCATTGGCTCGGCAACTGACCAGAACACCAGGCCGATACCCATACCTCCTCCAAACAACATCGAAAACCACTGGAAGTTGCTGAACTCAGGCTTGTCGTCGTCTTTTCCCAGCTTGATCAGACCAAAACGACTAAACGCAATCCCGTAAATGAAAACCGTGAAAAAGGCTACGGATAACAGGTATAGCCAGCCAAAATCAGTGGTCAAAAATGCGAAGGTCGCGCTAGCAACTTTACCCATTTCTTTGGGAAGGAACATGCCGAATAATACGAACAATACGATAATGACAGAAGAAATATACATAACCGAACGATTTGTGGTTGTCCCCTTACTATTTGTCATAAATAGCATTACTCCCCTTCCTATATTCAATACTTCTTCGAAATAATTGGGTCGTATTCTAATTCTGGTACGTGGAGAGTCACCAGTCTATAGAATCACTTGGGATACCTCTATCACAGTCAATAACGTATAAATACCAAGTAATACATTCTGACTATTAGAAAAGAATCCTAGGGACTTAAATGGATGTGATGTGCATTATTAAGGTCCCTAGGATTCAACTACATTAAGCAATCTTCCTCTATTGAATTAATGGTGATTCATTATTTAGCCAGCATACGATCGGCAAGTGCGACTGCCTCGTCTGCAGATTCTGCCCATCCATCGGCTCCGATTTCATTGGCATAGGCTTGGCTGGTAGGACCGCCGCCAATGAATACTTTGAACTGATCCCTAAGATTATGCTCTTTCAAATAATCAACAATCTGCTTTTGTGCACTCATCGTCGTTGTCAAGAGGGCACTTGCACCAATAATGTCCGCATCAACCTCTTGGGCCTTTAAGACAAAATCTTCGGCTTTAATATCAGTCCCGATATCATAAACTTTATAGCCTGCTGCCGTAAACATTGCTCCCGTAATATTCTTACCAATGTCATGAATATCACCTTCTACGGTTCCCAAGACTAGCTTACCTTTTGCCTCACCTTGACTCATACCCAATTTAGCAATCTCGGGTTCAAGCAGACCTAACCCTACTTTCATGGCCTCAGCGGACATCATTACATCCGGCAAAAAGACTTCTCCAGCTTTCCATAATTCTCCTACAACTTCAATTCCCTTGATCAAGCCTTGTTGTACAGCGTCAACTGGGTTAATTGATTCATCAATGACTTTTTGGGAAAGTTCGCCTACGATATCCTCATCCCCATCAATAATTGCTTGCTTTAATTCTAAAAAGATTTCATTCATTGCTTTATTTCCTCCCCATTTTTGATTCTTTTGAAAGTTATTGAGCGTTATTGAGCCTAGACGCTCTAAGATCGTTGAGCGATAAAATCTAATAATTTTTTATCAATGGCTTCGTCAAGTGCGGGTGGCACGTAATTAGCTAACACCTCTTGCCATTGTTTATGGGCCCTTTGGTTTGTATCCAGTTTTTCCTTGGACCAAGCATCAAAAGCTGAGCGATCACTTAATTGAGGGGAACGGAACTCTTTTTTATGATTCTTCCGTGTATGTTTTTGAGTAAGGAAGTGCCCGCCCGGTCCTACTTTAGCAATCGCATCGAAGGCTAAACCGTCCTCATCAAAGTTGAACCCCTTCATATAGTGCAAGAGCATCCCGGCCATTTCATCGTCCATCATAAACTTTTCATAAGAAATAGCCATATAATATTGTAAAATTCCAGCCGTATGAAGAACAAAGTTGATACCCGTTACGCTAGCTGCCATCAAGGTCATCATTGATTCATACCCCGCTTGGGCATCGACAATCTTGGCATCATTCAAAGCGCCGCCGGATCGACTGGGAACACCGTAGAAACGGGCAATTTGAGCACTGGCCGAAATGAACAAAGCAGTTTCTGGACTGCCAATCGAGAGGCTACCGCTACGCATATCACTGAGAGCCGAGGTTGAGCCGTACACGACCGGTGTTCCAGGATTAATACTTTGGGCTAGGGCTATGCCAGCTAAAACTTCAGCGTTTTGCAGGGCTAAAGTACCGACTAAGGCTGCCGGTCCAGTAGACCCAGCCATGACCAAAGAAGCGATAACAACAGCTTGTCCGGCTCTAGCGTAGGCCATCATAGCTCCCAACATTCTCTCGTCATATTTTAAGGGTGTTAACGAGTTGATTAGGGAAATAAGCACGGGTCTTTCCTTGATAACGTCTTTGCCACCAAAAAGCAGGGCAGCCATTTCGATGGAGTCCTCTGCGCGTTCCTGTCCTTCTGCACTGCCCATAAAACACTTATCCGAGTTTTTAATAGAACTATAAATCATTTTCATATGCCGAATTTCATCCGGGATATCTTGAGGCTCAGCTACCGTCCCACCTGTCATATGCAAATTTTTGCTGGCTCCGGCTAATTTAACAATATTATCGAAGTCCTGTATCGTGCTTTTACGACGAGTTCCGTCAGCTAATTGAACAAAGGGAGCCCCATAACCAGGCATATAGATTATATTTTCTCCGCCGCAAACCAGATTGTGTTCCGGATTCCGGGCATGCAGGGTAAATTCAGACGGTGCCAGCTTAACTTTGCCCTCAATAAATTCTCTCGTAAAATGCACTCGGTTTCCCTCTACCTTGAGTCCTTCCGCCCTGAAGACTTCTAAAGCTGGTGGATATTCAAAATCCATGCCGATTTCTTCAAGGATCTTGATGGATTCATTATGAATAATCTCTACCTGTTCCTGGGTCAAAACGTCATACTTAGGTAACATCAAATTACACCCCTTTAAAATTTATCTACGTTCCACTTTCTATAAGTGGGAGCTCAACGCTCGTAGGCTCATGTTTAGCATTAGCTGAACGGGTTCTAAAAAATCTTTAATAATGGATGCTCAGGTGATCCGAATTTTACACCCGTCAGCTTGTTATTATAAGCCATCATGGCATCCGTGGTAGCAACTGCCCTATATACCCAAGGAGCATTTACCATTGGACCATAGAGAATGAAGCTGGCACCTTGAGTTACTGGATACGTAAAGACGGCAGCCCCGGCCACTTCGAAAAATGGAGTTCCTTTGGAACGCATCTTCTTCCACAAATATACTGCGTTAGAAGGAGCACATCCGCCAGGATAACCAAATTCCTGATTGACTACATTGATAGCCTCACTCGTCCAGCTTGCGCTCGGTACATCCAAGACACCTGGATCAACCAAAAACTGCTCGATTCCTGCTCTCTTAGCAGCGTCAATTAAACCTTCCTTCTCTCCATCTCCTGTCAGAAGCTTAATTCTAGCTTTAGGTTTTAACGCTTTATTACTAAACGCTAAAATAACGGCGGTTTTAATCCCGCTTTCTTTGATAGCGGCTAACTCTTCCTCAGAATAATGCTCGTCAATCGAGTTATAGATAAGTCTTTTGCGCACTTCTGGATCGTTGCCAAGTTCTTTCAAAGCACCCATCCGTACGGCAGGACTGATACTGTCCAACAAAAAAGGAGCTTTAGAGTTTTTCATAACAAATTCAACATAACGGGTTAAAGCTTCTACCGATTCACCTAAAACATCGAGAATAAATGGATTACCCGTTTCAGCGCTAAGCTCGGCTTCTTGATCTAAGAGAGCTTTGGCAGCATCTTCATTGAAAATTCCCTTCATGCCATCCTGGACAATTTTGTGACCCCGATAAAAGATGCTACCGATCAGCACAGTTGGATATTGTCCTGGCTGTCCGCCTACTTTTACTCCGTTAATATCATAGACATGTTGTTCTGAAGTATAATTTAACATTATAAATTCCCCCATATTTTTATTGATTGAAACTTTCATCGTCGTCAAATGCAGCTTTCATATTTCAATCTAAAATTCCCTTTAACTAAATGTTTGATTCCCCAGAGAATACGAACTTTACATCATATATTAATGCGTTCCATGCATCTTGGAAGTTCACCCCCTATATATTGGTGACATGCGACAATTTCTTTGTTTGATCTTCCCTGTATCCATCATAACACCATAGCTCTCACGCATTATCACTACAGTTATGCTCGTTTTGCTACATTTGAAGCTGAAAATGAAAATTCGGATTATTCCTTTATTTGATATAATTTTCACATTTATATGTAAAAAAGACCCCATACTACATTAGTATGGGATCTTAAGAGAATTTGGACACTTTATGTGAATTCTCCCCTAAAAGCTTTTATAATCGACACAGTCATCGCAAACATGACAAACATAAACGGGAATGCTGCAGTGATGGAGGCCGTCTGCAGCGCACTCAGTCCCCCAGCTATCATTAAGGCAATAGCAACGGCACCCTCAATCAAACCCCAGGTAATCTTCAACCCAGCATTAGGGTTTAATTCCCCACCTGAAGTGAACATAGCTAAAACAAAGGTTGCAGAGTCCGCAGAAGTTATAAAAAAGATTGCTATGATTATAGTTGTCAGGACTGTTAGGACACCCGTAAGCGGGTAGTGCTGGAACATGGCAAAAATGGCTGTACTCATATCTTTAGTTACTTGAGTTGCAATTCCACCATGTTGTACAACATCAATGTACAGCGCGCTGTTACCTATGACTCCCAACCACATAAAACTCATCAACGCGGGCGCAATGACCACCCCTAAGATAAACTCTCTTACTGTCCGACCCTTTGAAATTCGGGCAATGAACGCGCCAACAAAAGGGCCCCAGGCAACCCACCATGCCCAGTAGAAAATGGTCCAACCTCCTACCCAACCAGGATTAGTTTCAAATGTATCTGCCCAAAAACTCATTTGAATGATATTTTGAACGTAAGACCCAAAAGTTTCGGTAAAGCCATTAAGAACAAACCGAGTCGGCCCAATGATTAACATAAAGGCCAGAATTATAAAAAGGAGCAGCATATTAGCGTTGCTTAGAAACTTAATGCCTCGTTCAATTCCAGTTACTGCAGATATTATAAATAATGCCGTAATGACTACGATGATAACGACAGAGGGCATGATTCCTGTAGGAAGGCCATAGGCATAATTTAATCCGGTGGCGATCTGCGTAGCCCCTAATCCCAGAGATGTAGCAACCCCAAATATCGTTGCAAATACAGCCAGGATGTCAACTAACTTTCCAATCCACCCCTTGATTCCTTTTTCCCCAATTATCGGGTAAAGAGAGGAACTAACTAAAGCAGGTAACCCTTTACGGAACTGAAAATACGCCATAGACAGCCCTACGATGCCAAACACACTCCAGGGATGAAAACCCCAGTGGAAAAAGGTATAGCGCATTGCGGTTTGGGCTGATTCTATTGTAGAAGGTTGCCCGAAGGGAGGTTTAGTATAGTGCGTCATCGGTTCAGCTACTCCCCAGAATAGCAATCCAATTCCCATACCAGCCGCAAAGAGCATGGCAAACCAACTCCAAGTACTGTATTCGGGCTTCTCACCGTCTTTGCCTAGGGTAATATTGCCGTATTTGCTTAAGGCAATAAACAAAGCAAAAAACAGAAAGAAAGTCACACCGATTAAGTAACTCCAGCCGAAATTGTTCGTAATGAATTTCTGCACTGCGTTAAACATGTCACCGGCTTCTTTAGGCATAAGCAGTGTAAAGATAACAAACAGCACCATAATTGCTGCGGAAATTGAGAAAATGGGACGATCTATCTTGCCAAATAAACTCTCTTTTTCACTCATTCTTCGTCCCCCTATAATTATTTCTTTCATCTTAACATGTTTATGTTATCCTAAATTGCCACTATAATGATTATTTTGCTACATTTAGACCATTTTTGAATATTCTAACTACTCTATGTGAAAATAACTTAATATTCACTATTTTATCCATCGTTGAGACTCTCCCCAACCGAAGACTCGATGTTCAACTTAAGTTGACCGAGTTCATCCTCATTGTGCCGCGCACCGATAGAGGTCTAATATATGCGAAGAACCAAGGCTAAGCCTCGGTTCTGTATTGTTTACCTGGTCCTTACTTATTCCTGCGGTACTGATACCGTCATAACTGCCACAGTCTTATCGCTACTATCCTTAAAGGGAATATAGACCTTCAGATATCCGCCGCTTAGAGTACTAGTAGTCGTTCCACTTTTCATAACCTCTCCAACCGTTGCTGGGGTGGCATAACCTTTTAGAACCCTTGCAGTGCCTTGTAAAACACTAGAAGAGATTCTTTCTTCACCCACGAAAATAGATACCCCCATAGTATCCGGGAACAAGGCTGCAACGTCATCCACTATTTTATGATTACCATTTTCAGTGTAGGAACCTTTACTTAAAGTGGTTCCGGTTACTTTCCAGTCCCCGGGATAGTTTTTACTAAGCAGGTCATTTATTTTGGTTTCCACATCAACCCGGCTCACTTTGCCCCCAGGTTGAACTGGGGTTTCAGCAGGATGCCCTTCCGGTGTTAGTGTCGCATTGTTGGGTTGGGGTGCGGGTGCTGGAGTTACAGGTTTTTTTGCACAACCAACAAAAGAAACCATTAATATCAGGATAGTTACAACCAGTAAAAGTTTCTTAACCATTGTTCCTCCTTATTTGTTGTAAATGAGCGGTTTAGAAAAATCAGACTGTATGCCACTCTGTGTTAATATTTATTTACCATTTTTCAGAAAGCCATTCATCCAATCGCGAGACTCCCTCGATATTCGAGCTTAGTTGAACGAGTTCACTCTTATGCTATTTGACCCTAGTATAAAAAGGCGTCTTTAAAGTTTTTTGATCCCCTAGAAGCTGCCCTTAAGAAAATTGCTTGGGTATCTTATCTCCCGGCCTGTAGAAAACCTTTATCGCGCTCCACGAGAACCCTCTCCGCCGCCTCCATAATATCGGCCAAAACAGCCCCTCCAGTGGCTAACCCACCCGCTCCCGGGCCGCTCCAGAAAAGCTCGCCAGCTAAAAGTGTCCGCAA
>DOPS01000068.1:16723-43370 GCA_003512645.1 Desulfosporosinus sp. | reverse complement strand
ACTTATACTTTCTGATACGTTAAGAAAACTTGGCTGGCGCCAAGCCTTAGCGAAGGCGGCTGCCTTAGTTGCACTTATGCTTAGAAAGTATATAATGTAAGTTTATACTTTCTGATAGTACTGAAAAAAGGAACTTTGGGTAAGCTGGTAAACTAAGGATAAAGAAGGGAACAACAAACTTGGGCCAAGAGGTGTTTGGCCTTTAAAATTAATGAGCTCAAATAGTTCAATACGACAGTCCCTCGCGGGAATGTCGCTTGATTACGAATCCCTTTAGGATTCTTATGATAATCGGTGTTTTTGAATTACATCTTCATTAATTTCCAAACCTAAACCAGGCTTATCTTCTAATTCTATGAAACCTTCTTTAAAGGATTTAATTGGGAGCGATGTTAAGTCCCAACGCAAGGGATTTTTTTGGTCTTTAGACCAATCGCTTTGCATGTCCTCAAAGATAAAGCAATCTGGTAAAGCAGCAGCTAGGTGTAATGAAGCAGCAATACATACCGCAGATGAACTTCCAGTATGAGTTAAGTACGGTACATTAAAGGAACTACTCAAACCATGAATTTTTAAGCATTCTGTAAATCCACCCGCTCTACAGACATTGGGTTGAATTATGTCAACTTTGCCTTTTACAATCAAATCCTTGAGACCATATCTTAGGAAGTGGGCCTCTCCGGCAGCGATGGGAATATTCAGGGATTCCGACAATCTTCTGTATCCCTCATAGTCATCAGGAGAAATTGGTTCTTCATACCATCTAATATTGTATTTTTCTAATTCTTTACCAACTTGGAGCGCAGTTTTAACATCATACCCGCAGTTTGCATCAACCATTAAGGTGATATCTTTGCCAACGTGTTCGCGAACTGCAGCCACAGCCATAACGTCAGTCTCACTACCTTGACCGATTTTCATTTTCATGGCAGTAAAACCTTGATCCACAAAATTTTGTGCTGTTGCTAACATGGTTTCCATACCCCTGAAACGAATAGAGGATGCATAAGCCCAAATTTTGGGGTGACTATTGCCACCAAGGAGTTTATAGACGGGTACATTTAAAGCCTTCCCTTTAATATCCCAGAGCGCTACATCAATACCGCTAATTGCTTCAATATAAAATCCCTGGTAATGCCCCCTGTTCATCATGGCCCCAAAAAGAAGTTCCCAGATATATTCAGTATCTGTAGGGTCTTTACCAATAAGTATCGGTTTCATATAATTGACAATATCCCTGGTTGCTGTCGGAGCTAGACGGACCATACATTCACCATAGCCCGTTATTCCTTCGTCTGTTTCAATTTTCACTAAAGTAGTACGGTATTCCTGAAAAACAACTTTTTCCAATTCGCTTGCGTGGGGAATGCTGATAGGTGCTTTAATCGCGTTTTTAATAGGTACAGCTAGGCTGATTCCTTCTACATTTGTGATTTTCAAGGTAAACCTCCTTCAAATAACTATGAAATAATTAGAAACAGATTATTGAATAAACTGAATATCCTACGGTTTTGACCAGGCTACATTCCTAGATATCTCCTCAGCCGCCCTGCAAAGTATTATTCCCCACTCCCTGGCCATATCCATGGTAAAGCGACTGGCTGGCCCGTGAAGGCCAATAGAACCTATTAGCTCTCCGTCCCTTGAAAAGAGAGGGGCTGCGACAGTCATCGCTTCTTGCACACGTTCCCCAGCACTGATGGCGAAGCCTTCCTCCTTTATTTTTTTGAGCTGATCCAGGAGTTTCTCGCGGTTTGTAATGGTAGAAGGTGTGATGCTGTACAGGCCGATTTCGGAAATGGTCTGCTCAATCTCGTTCGGTGACATATGGGCCAGGATGACCTTGCCGTTTGCCCCGGCATGAAGTGGAAGCATCTTCCCCAACTCTACCGACATCCGGACCTCGCTGGAGCTTTCAAACATAAATACGTAAGTACGCATTAGCCCCACACGCATCGAAAGGGTGGCTGTTTCGCCGGACTGGTTCCTGAACGACTCTAGGAACGGGTGGGCAATGTCATCAAGGCGCAGGCGATGAAACATGGTGGCGCTCCACCCTCGGAAGGTCTTACCAAGGGTATACTGCTGCCTTTCCTTGTCGTGCAACAGAACATCCTTGTGGGTCAGCGAGACAAGTATCCTGTGAAGCGAGCTTTTAGGTATGTCCAGCATGGAGTCTAACTCAGTCAGACTCAGGGTTGACTTCAAGCCGGTGAAACAATTCACTACGTTTATGGCCTGCTCCAGGACCATTATTCTCTTGGTGACCATTTAATAAAAGCCTCCTGTCCCCATGTTTTAACCCCTGTCGGGAAAAGTGAATCCGTTTTCTCTTGCCTGGGTCTGAAAAGGATTCACACTTTTTCATAAACTTCAGATGGGCGACACTCTTCTAAATTCTATGAAATCCACTCTAGGCTCTGTAATTATTTCCTTGAACACTACGATAGAGCAAACCTCATCTTTTAAAGTTTGATAAGCTTATTTTAAATAAAGGAATGTGTCAATCCTATAATTTACCAAGTTTGATAAAGCAGACAGGCAACAATTTGTGCTTCAGCACTGGAAACATATATATAACATATCACATTATAACATCACGATAGCCAAACTGGATACCCCTTGTTGGGCCAGTATAAAATCGAGATCAAGATCATCACTGCCAGCATCACCCAAAAAACCCTGATCCCGACTCGCCCCACATCATAAAGCCTAAGGTCGGTTTTCTGAAATGCGTATACCAGGGACGGGGACTGGTTCGGAAAGATTATCAACAAGCTTCCCGCTTGAAATGCAAGCATTCCAAACCAGACAGGATTTAGCCCGATGCTTTTGGCGACGGTGAAGGCCATGGGCAAAAGTATCCCGACAAACAAGGTGGCAGCGGGCAGAGGGATGCGCAGAAATATTATAAATACCAACATCAAAACCACAATGACCTCAATATTAAGGTCGGTTGACTGGCAGAGTAGTAAAAGAGACTTGCCCATGGACCCCATAAGGCCCGACCGCAGAACCGCGTCCCCCAGCGACAGTATGGTTCCGAAAAAATAAATTGTGCTCCACTCCACCGAAAACATCAGCTCGCGCATGTCCTTAGCTCCTAGAGGGGGTATTATCATTAGTAATGCTCCCACCAACGAACTACTTACCGGCGTTATTCCCAAGGCTCCACCGAAAGCTGTGGCCCCGATGGTTCCCATTATTACCAGCAGGGCCTTCCATTCCCTTTTCGAAACGACCCCCAGTCCCTCCCACTGAACTTTCAGTGAGTCTCTGACCTGTCCGACATCACACGTTTCTGGCGGTATCACCCTCAAAACCGTTACATAGAGCGTCAGCGTGTAAAGAACAACCGCCGGGAAAAAGGCCGCCAGCCAATCAATGTAGTCCCACTGAATCCCTGCGAACTTCCCGAATAGGTCTACTGCCAAAATGGTGGACGTTGCCCCTGTCATGATCCCTGTGCTGCAATAGGTTGATAGCATTCCCGTCCCGAGCATCAGGCTCTTCATCAAGTTGCTGTCATCCTTCAGTTCCAGAGAGGATACAAGCCTTGAAAAAATGGGGTAAAACATTACCACCCGGGCAAGACCTATGGGTATCAGGAGCACAGAAAGCACCACGGCAACAAATGATGCCAGCATTACCAGTCTTATTTTGCCGTTGGCCAGCCTCAGAAGAAAAAACACAATCCTCCGCGGAAGCCCAGACTCTGCCATGCCGTAGGCTATGATGCTATAGGCAAAAAACATCAAGACCGAATTGCTGGAGAGCCCTTCCAGAGCTTCTTTGGTACTGCCGAGGCCCAGCATGGAAATGCAGACCAGTACGTAGATGGAGGTGGCGATGTTGGGAATATATCCCGCGATCCAGAGCGCAGTGGACGACAGCAGCAGAGTACCGGCAACCACCTGTTTTGCCCCCGGGTTACTTACTGCGCCCGAGGCGCTGTAAAAAAAATATACGGCTAGGGGCAGCAGTAGCAGCATATATGACAGCACAATTCCCCAGGGAAATTCAAATTTTTCTTTTCCAAATGGTGCAATTAAATTTGCCATTTTTCATCAAACCTGCATCTGATTCGGGAGCGGCCATCCTTTTGGCAGGGAAACTCCCAAACGGTCAGCCAGGTCATTCAGGGAGCGAAAGGTCCTTTCCGCCAGCGGCACCCCGCCTTGCAGGGCCGCTGAGCGCTTTTCGTGTCCCCTGTCTCCCGGGACGTAAACTGCCGAAATCCCTTCGGCGGGTGGACACTTCCTGATTTCGATCGCAATCCGGTTGACCTGCTCCTTAAACTCCTCCGCTGGCATAAAGTCACTGATGCGGACCGCGACCAGAAGATGGGAAACCTGCTGCGACCGGCCTGTTTCGTCTACAGGGGTCACCTGGCTGTCCCAAACTCCTCCGGTCAGCACGCCGGTTAGGATTCCCGCCACCAGCGTGATCCCGTACCCCTTGTGGGCGCCAAACGGAAGCAGCACTCCGCTAAGGGCCTCGAGGGGATCGGTGGTCTCCCTTCCCTCCGAGTCCAGCGCCCATCCCTCCGGTATCGTACTTCCGGCCTGGGCAGCCCTGCGGATTTTACCTGCCGAGGCGATACTGTTCGCCATGTCAAGCACTATAGGTTCGCCTCCTGTAGGTATAGCGGCAGACCAGGGATTGTTTCCCAGCATCTTTTCCCTGCCGCCCCACGGGGCAAGCCTCGGTGAAGCGTTCGAGAAGCAAAATCCGATCATGTCATGCCCTGCTATCCATTCGGCGAAATAGCCGGCCCGACCGAAATGGCTGCTGTTCCTGACCCCTATAAAGGCTGCGCCGCTCTGTCCGGCCTTTTCTACAGCCAGTTGTGCTGCACGGTATGCGGCGATCTGGCCAAAGCCGTTGTCCGCGTCCAGAACAGCCATAGTGGACGCTTCTCGTACCACGCTTATTTTTGCCCGGGGGTTGAGGCCTCCGGCAATTATCCTTTCGGCATAGGTCTTCAGCCTGAATACCCCGTGTGTGCTTACCCCCCTGAGGTCGGCGTCAACCAAGGTGCCGGCAATTATCTTCGCCTCTTCTCCGTGCAACCCCAGTGCCTTGAGCAGGACTGTCACAGCCTCCTCAAGCAGCTCGGCCGGTATACTTACGTGGTCCTCCACTCCGTCACTTCCCTTCGCCAAAACAAGTCAGCTTGACCTGCGACCTCCAGGTCCGCAGTTCAGACCGTAGGCTGAATTCTATTCAAAGCTATATCTTCATTGCCCAGGATTTCGGCACGGGTCTTCCGACCGTTACAGATCCTTACGACAAGGTCCCGAAGTGGGTCGGCACCCTCCTCAGCACTAATATTTCCGTAGAATACGTCACATACATCCAAATCAATGTTAGGGGCCATTCTCTTAGCAGTTACCGGGTTAGCGGTTATTTTAGCAGTGGGGCAGATGGGGCATCCCACTATATTCCCCTTTCCGGTGCTGAAAAGAATCACTTGGACCCCTCCGGCGGCAAGGCCAGTCATCGACTCCAGAGCCGGGGCCGGGGTGTCCATGAGGTATAGGCCAGTGCCCCGAGGCGGCTCAGCGTACTCGAGCACGCCCTGAATCGGCTTGCTCCCACCCTTAATGATGGCCCCTAGGGATTTTTCCTCGATGGTGGTCAGCCCTCCGGCAATGTTGTCAGGCACTGGGTTGGCCCCCAGAATGCTGACTCCGCGGGCTGTGGCTTGTGCTTCGACGTTGTTCACTATAGACATAATCTTCTGACGCACCTCTTCGTCCACGGCTCGTCCGGACAGTATGTGCTCGGCCCCCAGGAACTCCGAGGTTTCCGACAGCACAACCGTGCCGCCGTTATCGATCACCCAGTCGGCAACCTTCCCAAGGACAGGATTGGACCCGATCCCAGAGGTGGTGTCGGACCCCCCGCACTCTACCGCCAGAACCAGCTTGTCGAAGCCTACCAATTCCCTCTGTTGCTCGCTTGCCTGGGTCACCATGTCCAAAGCAATCTCCACCCCGGCAGCCGTGGCGTTTATGCTATTACCACATTCCTGCACCGTAACGATTTCAACCCGCTTCCCACTCAACTCCCTAATAGCCTTGGCCAGTTTTTTGGCGGAAACGGGCTCCAGACTGATTATCAGAACGCTGTGTAGATTGGGGTTGGCGCCCATCCCTGCAAGAGTCCGGAAGGTAAGCTCCTCGTCAGCCCCGTACTGTCCGCGCCCGTACCATATCGTCAGAGGCATCACATCCTTGACCTGGGTCGCAATATTCCTGACAATATTATTAACATTGTCCATGGCCGCTATCACAGCCACATGATTTCGAATCCCGACACGGCCGTCGGGCCTTTTATAACCCATAAAGTTCAAAATTTCGCCCTCCTTCAGTTGCTTGTATTTAAGTCGCCGCGTCCACGAATGCTTTCAAGGTTGTTTACATGGACAAGGTCCCCCACCTTAATATCCTTCTTTGCACATCCAATAACGGCATCATACTTTATAACTTTGATGCCCTCCCGTATTTCTGATAAGGCCACTTTATGCCCGAGAGGTATGCTCTCGGTGGCCGTAACCTTTTTGACCGCCCCGCCTTTTTCGTAGCAAACCTCTTCCCCGGCAGTGATATCCCGGATGACGGTCACAACATTATCGTTTTCATGTAGTAATACTGAGTTCTTAATAACGATCAACCCCTCGTGTTTAATTCAAAGCGCCAAATACTTGCCGATAACGTGGCAGCATTAATGCGGCACTAGCCAACGACTTTTGCCTGCTTTTTCTTGTCCTTAATCATTCCCTTAACCATGAATAATATCATGATAGCCATCAGCCCCAGAAGAATCGCCGAAACCGGCCTGGTCACAAATATACCGTAGCCGACATTGGACATGATAAGACTTCGGCGGAAGTTGATCTCGATAAAACCGCCCAGGATAAACGCCAAGATGAAACAAGGCAGCGAATAGTTTAACTTCCTCATGAAGAACCCCACTATGCCCATTGCTACCGCAAGATACACATCAAAAACCAGCATCCTGCTTGTGAACGCACCGAGTAAGGACAGAACCAGGATCGAAATAATCAGGATATAATTAGGTACCGCTAGCGCTCTGGCCCAAATGGGCGTTGTCAGCCGACCAAAGACGTACATGGCCAGCACGGATAATATGAAACCGATAAACAGTCCGTAAACCAGCTCAGGGTTCTGACCGAAGACCTGGGGACCGGGCTGTATACCATGGATGACAAAGGCACCGAGAATGATGCCGGTGGTAGGTGATCCCGGTATTCCGAGAGCCAGAAGGGGTACCAGTGCTCCGCCCACCGTAGCGTTGTTGCTGGCCTCGGGGGCTGCAATCCCTTCCGGGTTTCCCTTACCGAAGCTGTCAGGGTCCTTTGAGAAGCGTTTGGCTAGACTGTAGCTAAACCAAGAAGCGGGGCCCGCACCCAGCCCCGGGATGACGCCCACGAGGCTTCCAATTATCGACCCTATTAGCATGGGCTTGCCAACAGCCGCTACCTCCTTGAGCTTGAGACCCGAATTCAGGCCTAGGGTCTGGCCTTCGTAGCGTTTGTTAACGCCGTCAGAAATCATCTGAATCACCTCAGACACTGCAAAGAGACCTATCAATATGGGCACCATGGGTAACCCTTCTACCAATTCCATGCGGCTAAACACAAAACGGGTTTGGCCGGTAAGGGCATCCATTCCTACAGCACTGAGCAGGAGGCCCAAGAACACCGAAATCACGCTACGGTAAACGTCCTTGGTGGCGAGGGTGGCCACGGCGACCAGACCCAGCAATCCGATAAGAGCATATTCTGGTGCTCCTAGCTTAACTGCGGCGTTAGCCAAAGGTCCGGAAAAGCCGATAAGCACAGCCCCTCCAAAGAGGCCTCCGATGGTACTGGCCAAGAGGGAATACCCTATGGCCTTGGCCGGGAATCCTTTCTGAGCAAGGCTGTGGCCATCTAACACGGTTGCCACGGCAGCCGGCGTCCCAGGTATACCTAAGGTGATGGAAGAGATAGAACCGCCGTATTCAGACCCTAAGTAGAGTGAAACCAGAAGGAGTAAAGCCGGAAGTGTATCCATAGAATAGGTAAAAGGTAGCATCAGTGCCACCCCAATAGCGGCACCCAGGCCAGGCAACGCCCCTACGAACAATCCCACCAGCGTACCTATGGATATTATTATCAGGTTACTCAAAGAGAAGACATCAGCGAATGCAACTAAGACCATTCACTCACCTCCAAAATTTTTGGAAGATCCTACAATATTAAAAATTAAGATTTATCAACACGCCAAACACAATATACACGAAAAGGGTTATCCCTGAGGCAATTCCCAGGCCGGTTGAAAGCACCTTGATATCTCTAACTTTCCATCCCTGGAACCCCCAGAACAGCCCACTGGCCAGAAGAAATACCCACAACAGAAACAGATCGTGGAAAGTTCCCCATAAGATTAGAAAAAGAACCGTAATTATTAAAGATCTGGCTTCGATCAGCTTGTTGTTAAATTCCACTTTTTCCGACTTCGCTCGGAAACTCCTTAGAAGTACGATTCCGCAAAAGGCTAACATCAGGACAGAGATTACAATCGGGAAAAAAGCTGGTCCCAGATTTTCGCCCGAAGGAAACTGTAAGGCCAAGTATATAAGCATAACTCCCGTCAAGGAAAAAACCGACGTTAAAACTATTGACCCAACTTTGTAATTCAAATCCCTACCTCCTTTTTGGGGGGCGGTGTTCCGCCCCCGTTAAAATTTTTCGCAGGCTTCAGGATAAGGTACTATTTTTTGGGTGTGCTAGTTGCTTTTTCAGCGAAGGAATGTTCGGTTTTTACAGCCTCCGTAAATTCTTTCGAGGGCAGGTAGGCTTCGACCTGCTTCTCCTGATCCATATATTTGAGCCAATCAGGATCCGTCATGGCCTTATCAAAGGCCTCTTCCAGTTTCTTAACCCGAGCCTCGGGCATTCCGGGTATAGCTATGATTCCACGCCAGAGTATCATTTCTATGTCAAATCCTTTTTCTTTTAGCGCGGGCACGCCTTTTAAGCTGGGGTCTTGGTCCTTGGTGGCGATGGCTAGCAAGCGTACCTTTCCGCTCTCCAGGTAGTTACGCACATTGCTACTTGTATACCAGCCTGCATCAACGTTGCTGCCCAGGATAGCTACCGCGGCCTCGTTGCCCCCCTGGTAGGGGACGTAGTCATACTGAATGGCGGCCTTGGCTTTCAAGAGATCTGAAACCGCGCTGGCTGTAGAGAAAGCACCCACTCCAGCTACCTTCAGTTTTCCGGGGTTAGCCTTAGCATAGGTGATAAAGTCTTCTAGGGTCTTGAACGGGCTGTTACCGGGAACCGCGAGTACCTCGGGGTCTGCATTGATTCTCGCAAGATAGGAAACGTCATCAATCTTGTAAGGAATGCTTTTAGAGGCGATCGAATACATCAAGGTGGAAGAGTGGCTTCCGATTGTGTAGCCGTCAGTGGGCTGGGATTTCAAATATGAAAGAGCGATGCCGCCGCTCCCGCCCGGCTTGTTCATGTACACGAAATTCTGTCCGAGATTCTTTTCTACCGATTTTCCGAGGGTGCGGGCAAAAATGTCCGCGCCGGAACCCGGGTCGAAGGGTATCACCCATGTAATGGGCTTGTTCGGGTAGTCATCAGTCACCTTTTGGGGATCATTGCCCGTGGGCGCACTTTTGGACGAGCAGCCGGCTATTCCGGAGACGAGGAGAAGGGCCAGAAGGATAATCCCGGACTTCTTAAAATATTGTTTTGTCCCGTTTAGCATACCTAATTCCTCCTTTTTCTATTTTTTGAAAGTTCTAGATACCTTGCCATGTATTCCTGGTTGATACCCCCCCTCCATCACCCCTCTTTCTAACTGATTATTATCCTGCAGTCTACTACACTGACCCCCGACCCATCCTTCATAACCATTACCGGGTTGAGGTCCATTTCGGCGATCTCCGGAAGGTTTTGGCCCATCTCCGCAACGCGCTCGATTAGGTCCTCTAGGGCAGCGAGGTCAGCCACGGGCCTGCCACGGTATCCGGTTAGCAGTGTTGACCCTGCAAGTTCCCTCCACATCAGACCCTCTTCCCCCTTAGCAAGGGGAAGAACGCGCATGGAGGCATCTTTTAGTACTTCTACCAGTACTCCACCGATACCCAGGACTAGCACCCCGCCGAAAACGGGGTCCCTTTTAAGCCCGCAGATCATCTCTTGTACCGATCCCGAGGACATCCCCTGAATCAGTATCCCGTTGATAAAGGCGTCCGGCTTGTACTGCCTGGCGGATGCGCATATGCCTTCAAAAGCTTCTACCACCTCAGCAGCGCTCTTCAGCCCAACCCGGACACCCCCGGCTTCGGTTTTGTGGACTATGTCGGGAGAGTCAATTTTCATGACCACCGGAAAACCTATTTCTGCTGCGGCATGAGCAGCTTCCTCCGGACTCCGGGCCATCCTTAACTCAGGATGAGGGATTCCGAAAAGGTCAAGGAGGCAGAAGGCGCTCTCCTGGGACAGGTATTTTACTCCTTTTTCCTGTAACCGAGTAATAATATTTCTTGCCTCATCAACCGACTGACTAGACACCCCGGAAAATTTACTCCCAAGTACCGGAAGCGGGCGCTGGGACCACTTGTAAACCCCGGCCATGGTGCTTACGGCCTCGTACGCGGAGTGGAAGCAAGGAAGTTGGGCCTCGCGGGCGGCATCTAGAATCTCCAGTCTCAAACTTTCTACGGCCTGATCAGGCACTGCCCGGAGGCCCACGTAAACAGGCTTTTGGGTCCCGTCCACTGATAAAAGGGTGGCAGATATCCCCTCGGCCATGGTACCCGGGTTGTCGTAATTTATAAAAGGAAGTAGATTAAAATGGACTATGGCCCCGCCTACGGCCGGATCTTCGAGCAGACGGTTGATCACTGTTCCCAGTGCCTCGCCGCCCTTTTTATGAAGCGCGCTGGCGGGGGTGTCAGTAGGGTTTCCCACTGAAGACCCGGCAGGCATCTCTATTTCCATAATGGCAGCCTTTGTCCTGCCGTCAAGGGTCGCCAAAGTCAGCCCGCGCTCGGCCAGCAGGTCAGTGGCTAGGACTGTCGCCCCGCCTCCGTTTCCCACTAGAGCCAACCCTTTTCCGGATGGTCGAGGAACAAAGCCCTGAAGGGCAGTAAGCATTGCCAAGAAGTCATCAATGCCTTCCACCGCAATGGCACCAGCTTGCATAACTGCAGCCTTCCAGGTATCGTACTGGCCCGCCAGAGAATTAGTGTGCGATGCTACCGACTTGGCTCCGAGGTCAGTGCGCCCACCCTTGAGTATCACAACGGGTTTAACAGCGGCTACCCTCGTCAAAGCCTCAAGAAATTCCCTGCCCCGCCGGAGCCCCTCTAGGTAAAACCCAATGACCTCGGTTCCCGAATCCTGCCCCAGGAAGTTAAGAAAATCCACCGGGTCCAAATCCAAGCAGTTTCCCATGGAAACCAGCTTGCCAAGACTCATTCCCCGGGCCTTAGCCTGGAGGACCATCTCTATGCTCAGTCCGCCGCTCTGGGAGCAGATTGAAATATTTCCTACGGTACTGTCGGCGGATGTTATAAACGTGAGTCTTCCGGCGGAGGAATAGACGCCCATGCAGTTGGGGCCAATGATCCTGGTCTTTCCCCGGGCCAGATCAATTATTTTCCTCTCGGCCTCTCGGCCCTCGGTTCCGGCCTCACCGAACCCGCTGGTTAGTATCTGAGCCACCGGAACACCCTTCTCCGCACAGTCGGCCACCACTTCAGGCACGATGACCGCCGGGACGGCAATAATGCACAGGTCAACTTCTTCTGGTATATCAACCACCCGCTGAAAGCCCGGTACGCCACAGCAGGATTCACTCCTTGGATTGACTGCATAAAGGCCTCCGGTAAATCCGAACTCTTTAATCAGCCTTAATGTACGCGACCCCATTTTCTTGGGGCTGCTCCCGGCACCCACCACCGCCACTGATCTGGGGTTAAAAAACTTATCAAGGGAAAAGTTAACTTCGGTTTGAATGGTAAATCCCCCCTTATGCCTAATCTCGCCGCTAGGGCTGACAGCTAAAAGTCTATCTGCCCTTCTTCTTCATCGCCTTCAGAAGGTCGGCGATTAGACCAGTACTGTAATTCCCCCTGATAAACTGATCATTGTGGACCACATTCAGCAACAGCGGTATATTGTTCTTGATCCCCTCTATTTGAGTCTGTGACAACGCCCTGTTCATTGCCCCTATAGTTTCCTGTCGGTCTTCACCCCGAACAACCAACTTGGCAATCATCGGGTCATAATATTGTGAAACCACTGTACCTTCCTCCACCGCAGCGTCAATCCTGACGCCATCCATCGGCCAGGACAACCTTGAAATTGTCCCCGGGGATGGAATAAGCCTGACCGGGTCCTCGGCGTAAATCCTGCACTCCATGGCATGGCCTTGGGAGTTTATCCGTTCTTGGGACAGCGGCAGCTGCTCGCCCTGGGCGATCCTGATCTGCCACTCGACAAGGTCGAGCCCGGTTACAGCCTCTGTCACGGGGTGTTCCACCTGAAGCCTGGTATTCATTTCAAGAAAATAGAACTCCCCGTTCTGTCCGAAAATAAATTCCATGGTCCCCAGATTCCTGTACCCGATACCCTTGACACCCTGGATCGCTGAGGCCAGCAGCCGGTCGCGCAGATCCTCACTAAGAAAGGGAGATGGGCTTTCCTCCAGGACCTTCTGGTGGCGCCTCTGCACCGAGCACTCCCTTTCAAAGAGATGTACGACATTGCCGAACTGGTCGGCAGCAATCTGTACTTCTATGTGCCTTGGGCTCTCGATGAACTTTTCCAAGAGCACGGTGGGGTTGCCAAAGTAGAGGCGAGAGCGGTCACGGATGTTCTGAAAGCCCTTCTCCAGCTCTTCGGGACTACTGAGAATGGATATCCCGACCCCGCCGCCGCCCGCACTTGCCTTAAGCATTACCGGGTAGCCAATTTCTTGGGCCAACTCTAGGGCTTCCTCCAGCGTATCGACTGCTTCTTCACTACCTGGCACGACGGGAACGCCTAGTGCCATCATTTTCCGTCGGGCCTCAATCTTGCTGCCCATGTCGGATATAACCTGACTAGGGGGCCCGATAAAGATAATGCCACTTTTTTTACATTCAGCCGCAAAGTCACCGTTTTCGGAAAGTAGACCGTACCCCGGATGAATCGCGTCGGCCCCAGTTTCTCTGGCCGCGGAAATAATGGCCCCCGAATTGAGGTAGCTCTGGGCCACCGGTGCAGGTCCGATGAGAACTGACTCATCAGCCTCCCGCACGTGCAACGCCCCCTGGTCAGCCTCGGAGTATACGGCCACGGTTTTGATCCCCATTTTCCGGCAGGTGCTTATAACCCGCCTGGCTATCTCTCCCCTGTTGGCAATTAAAATTTTCTTAAATTCCATTTAAACACCCCGATTTTTATCTACTTTTTCCAAGGATATTACACTTCGAGAATGATAGCGACATCACCCTCGGAGATTGGGTCCTCTTCTTTAACTAATATTTCCTTAACTGTCCCGTCCTCGGGGGCTAGCAAAGGAACTTCCATTTTCATCGACTCCATGGTGATCATAGTGTCGTCCTCGGAAACACGGTCCCCTAGCTTTACACCAATTTTCCAGACCATCCCCGTAGTCTCCGCCTTTACCTCGATCAAAGCCATATTTCATTCCTCCAGATTATTTTGTTTGAATTGAGAAAATCCCGGTTAGTAGCTAGTCGGCCAGTTTCGCATAAGATGCTTGCCCACGCCGTTATTCATACCTTTTCTGTAAATCTCCATCAGCCTGATTAGGGTAGCCCTAGTCTGACGCGGGTCGATGACCATGTGGCCCTCGTAAAGACCGGCAAGGTCCCAAGCCGAGGTGTCCCGAGCCAGTTCGTCTTGCAGCTGCTTGAAGCGGATCGGGTCGTCCTTCTCCGTTACCTTGTAGAGGACGTTAACTCCCACCGACGGGTCCATGAACCCTAGTTCGGCCATAGGCCACAGAATAACCTCGTCAGAGTTCTGCCCGCCACCCATGTTAAGGTAGGCTTGGCCATAATCCTTCCTCATAATCACTAACATTTTTGGTACGGTGCAAAGGGTGAGGGCGTTCAACCAGTTAATGATCCTTCCTGGCGCTCCCTGTTTTTCCCCGGTCACCCCGACCAGGAACCCAGGTTGGTCAGCCAAAAACACCAGTGGGATATTATACGAGTCGCACAATACAAGAAAACTAGTGGCCTTGCGCATAGCGTCTACGTCGATGGCCCCACCTTTGAACTTGGGATTGTTGGCAATAATGCCCACACTCTTCCCGTCAAGGCGTGCGAAGCTCGTCACTATGGATTTTCCGAAACGCTGCTTGAGTTCGAAGAAGCTGTCCTGGTCCACGATGCACTTTATGATATCCCTTACATCGTACACTTGGTTCTTCTGCTCGGGAAAAATCTCCAGTATTTTTTCGGACCTATCGTTTGTCTCAAGCGGTACTGGATATTTTGGGGGAGCCTCATTGTAGTTTCCTGGCAGGTAGCTGAGGAAGTCCTTGATTACTTTCATCGCCTCCTCGTCGGTATTAACAGCGACATCAACAAAGCCGGTAATCTCGGTGTGCAACTTCCAGCCACCCAGTTCCTCAGGGTCAACTGGCTGGTTTATGGCTATAGAGGTCACCCGGCTGCTGGCCACGGCCATGGTGGCGCCTTTGCGCATTACAGTGAAGTCCGACATGCAGGTGTACCAAGTGGAAGACCCGTAGCAGTCTCCCAGGAGAGCCGAAACCATTGGAGCTTCCCGCATGCGCATGTATTCGGTGGGGTCCTGACCCATGGTGGCACGCCCCGCCGCCCCCATGCGATCCGGCATTCTGGCTCCTGAGGATTCCCCAAGAAGTATAAGCGGAATCCCCCTCTGAATGGAGATCTTTTTCATGTGCCTTATTTTCTTCATATTGATGGAGCTGCTCGACGCACCGAGCACCGTGAAGTCATTGGATACAACGGCCACCTCGCGATTGTTTATCCTCCCAAGCCCAGCGATTTTCCCGTCGGCCGGCGACTTATGGCGAACTTCGGGCCGGATTGCCTTGGCAAGAAGGCCGGACTCGATAAAACTACCGTCATCAATAAGGTAGTCAAGCCGCTCCCTTGCATTGAGCACTCCTTCAGCCTTCCGCTTAGCCAGTTTTTCCGGCCCGCCCATCCCTAGCGCCTTGGTCTTCCTCTCCTCTAGGTCCTTCATTAACTCTTCGAATCCCATTCTGCATACCCCCGTTTAGATGAATTTAAATAAAAAATGTTGCAACTCAATCCCTTGATTTTATCCACCAGCACCCAGAAATAAAGATTTTTTGCGCTGGTGGATGAAGAATTACCATAGTTAATCCATACCCCTTTTTTCAGATAACCGGTTATATAGAACTTTTGGGCAGTAA
This sequence comes from Desulfosporosinus sp., assembly GCA_003512645.1. Lineage (GTDB taxonomy): Bacteria > Bacillota > Desulfitobacteriia > Desulfitobacteriales > Desulfitobacteriaceae > Desulfosporosinus. Next base: position 27,891 of record DOPS01000068.1, on the reverse strand, counting down.
TGTTTATTGAAAATTGTTAAATAGTAAGACGTCGTCTCATTAAAGTATAAGACGGCGTCTTACACTTGTCAATGCTATTAACAGAATTCTTTGTTAATTTTACAGCGATTTACTGTTACCGTTGTAAAATTGAATGGCGGCCCAATCTGAACAGCTTTTCACCTTTCCTGTCACATCAATAGAGCAATCAAGGATACTTCATTTTCGTAGTCAATCTCAGCACTGACTATACTATCACTGACATCTGGCTATGCGAATAAAATCTAAGAAGCGAGCCCTAAGTTTCCTTAGAGCTCGCTCCTTAATGTTGTTATCCGACAGTGAATCAGTGGTGAATGAGTTTACTCTGTTTTCTGAGCATTAGAGGTTTTACGACCGCAGCCTTTTTTGTGCCCAAAACCATGAAATTCGCCTTTGTCGATATCCTGTTCAATTCTTTGTTGACGCTCTTGCATGGCGTTCTTGATTTTTTCGGCTTTTGTTTGATCCAGTATGCCGGCCTCGACTTCCTTATCAATAATCTGAGTTTTGATGCTGTTCATTTCTTGTGTGAGAGCTTTAATCTCCTTCAATTTACCTTGATCAACAGCCCCGAAGGCAGGCACAGCGCTTAGAACCAACAAAGCCAAAGCCAAAATGCTTGCAGCCAGTTTTCTCATTAGCCAGTCCTCCTCATTCATTTTTTTGCCGGTAACATTCTTAGAATGTCCAATTAACGTGTGGGTTATTATTATGATTAACATTTTTCAGTTTCTTCTTTAGGTCAGTTTCTTTACCTGCTCGATTCGTTCATCTTCGTCAGCGTAATTCTGTCCCCATTTACACATGGCATCTAAAATAGGCAGGAGGCTCTTACCGACTTGAGTCAATGAATACTCGACTTTAGGCGGAATTTGTGTGTAAATGAATCGCTTGACCAATCCACTGTCTTCCAGCTCTCTGAGTTGTTGAGTTAACATTTTCGGTGTGACAGTGGGAAGTGTTTTTCTCAGTTCACTGTATCTTAAGGTTTTATCCGCCAAATGCCAAAGAATAAGTGCTTTCCACTTTCCACCGATAATGGCCAACGTTAATTCCATTGAACATTGATATTCGTTATTTTTGAACTTGATCATTTCGGCTCACTCCTTAGCATACAGGTAATAAATCAAACTTTGAGTTTCACATTCTAAATTATAATTCTGGTTCACAGAGCGGTTCTCAATATATCATTACATTACTATAACCATTTTAACTTATAGTATACAAATAGATACTATAGTACAAAGAGGTACGTACTTGTTAATTACTATTATATCGTTTATTATTATATTTACAATTACTTATGCCAAAAATAAGGAGTGTTCGAATATGAAAGTTGTAGCATTTAATGGTAGTCCGCGGGTTAATGGCAATACCGCACAAAGCCTCAAAATTGTCTTGGCGGAATTAGCAAACGAAGGAATCGAGACAGAAATCGTTCAATTGGGTGGGCGTAAAGTCTTTGGCTGCTTGGCCTGCGGCAAATGTCGTGAAAATAAAGATAACCGGTGTGTGCGCAAGGACGATGAGATGAATAGTTTCATTCAGAAAATGGAAGAAGCCGATGGCATCATTATCGGTTCACCCACCTACTTCAGTAATGTGAGCACGGAAGTAAAGGCCCTTATCGACCGTTGCGGCTATGTAAATAGGTCCAACGGAGGTGCAATGTTGAAGGGAAAAGTAGGCGCTTCGGTCGTTTCTGCTCGTAGAGCCGGATCAACGTTTACCTACGCTGCCATCAACTTTTTCTTTGGCATAGCCGAAATGACCATTTGCAGTTCAAATTATTGGAATCTGACCTTATCCCGTGATCCAGGCGATGTGCAAAATGATGCCGAAGGCGTCCTAACCTTCCAAACTCTTGGTAAAAACATGGCTAAGCTCTTAAAGCAGGTTCGCTAAGTTTAAAGTTAAGCACTGTATCGAATCCATGGGAATCTCAAGCTAATAGTGTAAAATGCCATTTGACGTGCGCCAGTAGGGCTCATTGCTTATGAAGAGGATTTCATTCAAGTGATGCAACTAGGGAGAAAACAAAAATTAGAGACAGAATTTGATGGTTGGCTTCAAGAACGCTTAGCAGAGTATAATATCGAAAACTATCTGACAAAGAATTAACGATATCACAAAGAAGAGANNTCTCTTCTTTGTGATATCGTTAAACAGTCAATATTTGCACGTCTTCCTTATCTTTTCTAAAAGCTGATTTTTCTGGGTGGTTGACCAGAGAAATCCGAGATAATTATCTCTCCATGTTCCACATAAAAAATCTCAAAAATAGGATTATCCGCTGATTTGTAAAGCCCTTTTACCATTGGATTACTTTCCAGAATTATTTCTTTCAAACCTAAATCATAACTGAAAATAACTTCACCGGACAATCTAATTGTTACCATATCTTTTGATGTTGATGTAAATTCAATAAAAGGAATTTCTTTTATTTGTTTATATACATCTTTAGTGTTTGCTGTACAAAAATAAAACTTGCCATCTTCCGCCATCATAAATCCCCATGGCCTAACTTTTGGTTTTCCATTTGCAATTGTCGCCAATGAACCCATGCGGTTTTCTTTTAGAAATCCCAGTACTTCTTCCATTTTTAAACCTCCAAATAATTTTATGAGTTGATTAATCAACCTAGTATGATAATATTGTATAAAGCAACATCATTCAAGTACGCTAATTTTTTGTACATAGTACATAAAATCGTACTATGGAGGGAGCATTTCAATTGCAGTTAAGGCAAGAGTTGTTAGAAATTAAATGCCCAGTGGGTATCACACAAAACATAATTGCAGGAAAATGGAAGTTGGTAATAATATGGACATTGAAAGATGGAGTTAAGCGATTCAATGAATTACTGAGAGCTTTACCCGAAATACGGCAAGGTTATTTAACGCAACAACTGCGGGAGCTTGAACGAGACGGGCTAGTTCATCGGGAAGTTTATAGGGAGGTTCCTCCAAAAGTGGAATACTCCTTAACTGAAATGGGTAATAAATTTTTGAAAGTTATGGATAAGATGTTTGAATGGGGAACGGAGTATCTTGAATTTATGAAAAGTGATGGTTATATTTAATGGACTTTAACCTTTTCAACAGAATAAATTCCGTCAAGTTCATTAATGTCCTCAATAATTTTATCGGTATTTATTATATAAAAGGGAGTTCTCAATGTATATTCAAACGTTGTTTTGTTTTGTTCTTCTTGTAATAATTTCATAGAAATATTGCGAGCCATTATTTTGTGTGATTCTAAAATACGATTGATGTCCTGGATCGCACAAGTTCTATTGACAGTAACGACTCTTAAAATTTGCTTACCTCTGAAAAAATAGGTTTCAATGGAACGCTCTAATGTAATGAAAACTAGAACCGTAACAAGGAACGATGAATAGTAAAATCCTGCTCCTGCGGCCAATCCAATCGCTGAAACAACCCAAAGAGAAGCGGCCGTTGTTAATCCTTTTACGGATACTCCATCTCTTAAAATGGTTCCTGCTCCTAAAAAACCGATACCTGAAACGACTTGAGCGGCTAAGCGAGCAGGGTCTCCCGTTGAGGAAAAATCAGAAAATCCATACATCGATAAAACCATAATTAAAGCGGAACCTAAGGATACTAGAATATAAGTTCTAAAGCCTGCTGGACTATCATGTCGTTCTCGTTGAAAGCCAACTATGCCTCCAAAAACACAGGCTAAAAATAATCTTAAAGCAATCTCGTAATCAGTAATATACACTATTTTCACATCTTTCTCTGTCTTCTTGCCATCTTTTTTAATACCCTTTTTTAGCCCAAATTCGTTTCTCAATTTTGGGGAATATAGGTACTCCATTCCATCTTTCACCCAATCTTATAAAATAATGCATTATAATTAAGAAGTCAGTCTAAAATCTCTAACACGATGAACTCATTGAACTCGATGGGTCGTGATGATGACAATCAGCCCATCTGTTGTTACAATATAGATAAACTTTAAGGGATCTTCAATTCCCCCTTCCCAGCAGTACCCTGACTGTGAAGAAGAAATGATGGGTTACACGAAAGGAAGAAAGCCCGAAGTGGTCGGACTTTCTTCCTTAAATTAGTTTCTATTCATAATTAAACGAATAAGGTAGAAGGCGAGTGGTATCCTTTTCATGTCTATTCTTAAAAAATTTATCAAGTATTATAAACCCTACAAATTCCTTTTTTATGCTGATATGGTTTGTGCAGTAGTTGTTTCCATCGTGGATCTGGCCTTTCCTCAAATCCTGAATTATCTTGCTAAAAATTTATTTACCCAAGATAAAGCGATCATAATGCATGCTATAGGATTTGTGGGCTTAGCCTTGCTGTCTATGTACGTGATTAAGTATTTCTGCCAGTATTTCATCATCTCCTGGGGACACATTATGGGCGCGAGAATGGAAGCAGATATGAGGAAAGATCTGTTCAACCATTTTCAGAGGTTATCCTTTTCATATTATGATAGAAACAATACTGGGGAAATGATGTCTAAATTAGTCGTAGACTTATTTGATATATCCGAGCTTGCTCATCACGGGCCGGAAAATGTCTTCATCTCCGCTCTGAAGATCATCGGCTCCTTTAGTATCTTAATGATGATCAATGTCCAAATGACCTTGATTTTGTTAATGGTCACGATGATCATGGTGGTCTTCACCATTTATAAAAATATTAAAATGGCACCCATCTTTGCCGATAATAGGGTAAAAATTGCTGCCGTAAATTCCAGCGTTCAAGATAGTCTGTCTGGAATCAGAGTTGTGAAGTCATTTGCCAATGAACGCGTGGAACGAGAAAAGTTCCATAAAAGTAACCATGAATTTTTATTCTCTAAGGTCAAGAGTTACAGATTAATGGGCAATTTTCACGCCTGGAATTCCTTTTTCGAAGGACTGCTTTATGTTGTGATTATTGTTTCCGGAGGTGTGTTTATAGCCCAGGGCTCACTGAAAATTTCTGATTTGGCTATTTATGTTCTTTACGTTAACCTCTTCATCCACCCGATTGATGTGCTGATTAACTATACAGAATCGTTTCAAAAAGGCTTCGCTGGGTTCAAGCGATTTATTGAGGTTATGGAGACTCAGCCAGATATTTTAGACAAAGCAGGGGCCCAACCCCTTAAAGACGTTAAAGGAGAGATTGAATACAAGAATGTCTCCTTCCGCTATAACGATGATTCCAATGTTTTGGACAATGTAAGCTTAAGGATCTGTGCAGGAAAAAACATTGCCCTCGTCGGACCATCCGGTGGAGGAAAAACAACCTTATGTTCTTTGTTGCCGAGATTTTATGAGGTAGCTGCGGGTTCGATAACTATCGATGGAAAGGATATTAAGGATGTTACGTTAGAGTCTTTGCGAAACACGATCGGCATTGTTCAGCAGGATGTCTACATGTTTGACGGCTCAATCAAAGCTAATATTGCTTATGGTAAATCTGGAGCTACTGATGCCGAAATTATGGAGGCCGCCCAAAAGGCCAATATTCATGAGTATATCTTGACCCTTGACGAAGGGTATGACACCTATGTCGGGGAACGGGGGGTCAGGCTCTCCGGCGGTCAAAAACAACGACTCTCGATAGCCAGAGTGTTTTTAAAGAACCCTCCAATTTTAATCTTGGACGAGGCTACTTCGTCCCTTGATAATGACAGTGAAAAATACATCCAAAACTCCCTAGAAAAGCTCTCTAAAAACAGAACCACTATCGTGATTGCCCACAGGCTGAGTACGATCAAAAATTCAGACGAAATCGTCGTGGTCACCGATGAAGGCATCCAAGAAAAAGGCAATCACAAACAGCTGCTCGAACAGGACGGAATCTATGCTCATTACTACAATATGCAATTCGAAGGCTTAGAATAGATTGATTATCTACGATTCTCCATGACGTTGATAAACAATGTTCTGGGTAATCATTCATCATACCCTTAGAAAACACTCTTTTTTTGCTTGAAAGTCGCGAAACCCGTGAGAATTCAGGAAAGAGTTACAAAAAGATTACTCAGCTTAAAAATAAGCTGAGTAATCTTAGCTCTATGATGTATCTTGTCATGCCTTTATCCGCGCCCTTAATCTAACTTACCCTCGGTTCTCTCGCTTTGCGATAGCTAATTAAATCATCAACTGTAAGTACGGGCATCTCGTTTTTTTCGGCAAAGGCTACAATTTCTGGCAAACGCGCCATAGTACCATCGGGATTTGTAAGTTCACACAATATGCCATAAGGTTGTAGTCCAGCAAGTCGCATTAAGTCGACATTCGCTTCTGTATGCCCGGGACGCTCCAGCACACCCAAAGGCTTGGCCCTTAACGGGAAAACATGTCCTGGGCGGCGGAGATTATCTGGACGTGCATGATCAGCAATCGCGGCTTTCACGGTTGTGACGCGGTCGGCAGCTGAAACGCCTGTAGTAACACCGCTTGCAGCTTCGATCGATACCGTAAAAGGAGTTTGAAAACTACTCGTGTTGTTTTCCACCATCATAGGTAACCCTAAAGCTTGCACCTTTTCCTCTGGAAGGCACAAGCAGACAATGCCACTACCTTCTCGAATTAGCATGGCCATTTGATCATTCGTCAAGGACTCAGCAGCAAAGAAAATATCTCCTTCGTTTTCCCTTTGTTCATCATCCATAACCAAGACTCCTTGACCGCGACGCAACGCGTCAAGGGCCCTTTCCACTCTCTCAACTGAGTTTCCGAAACAGGTTAATAAAGTCTGACTCAAAGTAATACGCCTCCTACATTATAGTCGACTTACTCGAATCAGGGCATTAAGACAGACAGCAAGCAAAAACCAAATAAACTTCACCTCAAATTTACTGAAGTGAATTAGATTATGCAGACTACCTTATCCTCTTTCATCCGGACTATACCGTCGGCACTGGCCTTGCACCAGTTCTGCTGACCTCTTCAAAAAAGAAGAGCGCTCGCGGGCTCCCTAGAATAACTAGGATACCGCCGGTGGGGACTCTAACCCCGCCCTGAGAATAAGTCACTTACCTATTAGTATACTCTTGAGCTAACGTTTGTCTACATTTATTAATCTTTAAGCTATACTTTTTTACACCGATGTCCAAAATGATGCTGAAGGCAGGCAGACCTTCCAAACACTTGGTAAAAACATGGCTCAGCTCTTAAATCTCTATCTCCTTAATATGAGATTAAAGTCCTTAGACAATCTCGTCCAAAGTTTTCTTAATTTCCAAAAGAAAGCCTTCGGTGTTAACCTCTTTCTTATCGGCGAGTTCGGATATATGTGCTAAATCCTTCGGCATGACTCCGTTTTCAATAGTTTTAAGAGAGGCTTTTTCTAATTTATTAGCAAAAGCCACGAGCTCTTGGATTCCATCCATTTCTCCACGTTTTCTTAAGGCTCCGGTCCAAGCAAAGAGGGTTGCCATAGAATTTGTCGAGGTTTCTTCCCCTTGAAGATGTTTATAATAATGCCGTGTGACGGTGCCGTGTGCAGCCTCAAATTCGTAGCAACCATTGGGAGAAACCAACACGGAGGTCATCATAGCTAGGCTACCAAAGGCAGTTGCCACCATGTCAGACATCACATCACCGTCATAGTTTTTACAAGCCCAGATCATTCCACCTTCGGAGCGCATAACGCGAGCCACTGCGTCATCAATTAATGTGTAAAAGTACTCAATCTGAGCCGCTTCAAATTTTCCTCTGTACTCTTTTTCATAAATGTCTTGGAAAATATCCTTGAAAGTATGGTCATATATTTTTGAGATTGTATCCTTGGTGGAAAACCATAAATCTTGTTTCAGATCTAGTGCGTAGTTGAAGCAAGAGCTGGCGAAGCTTTGAATCGATCCATCGAGATTATGCATCCCCATGATAACGCCCTTATCTTGAAAATCGTGGATGGTTTGGTGTGATTGGGACCCGTTTTTGCTGGTGAAAACAAGTTCAGCAGTTCCAGGACCTTTAACTTGATACTCAACATTCTTATAAATATCTCCGTACGCATGACGGGCAATGGTAATCGGCTTTTGCCATGGGATTACTAAAGGTTTTATACCTTTAACTATAATAGGAGTGCGAAATACTGTCCCATCGAGAAGGGCGCGGATGGTTCCATTCGGACTTTTCCACATTTGCTTTAAGTTATATTCTTTAACCCTCTGGGCATTTGGAGTAATCGTAGCGCATTTTACAGCGACACCATATTTTTTCGTGGCCATGGCAGCTTCCATTGTAATTTTGTCTTCCGTCTCATCCCTTTTTGCTAATCCCAGATCGTAATATTCGGTTTTTAAATCAATATAAGGTTTCAATAATATATCTTTAATTGACTGCCAAATGATCCTAGTCATTTCGTCTCCGTCCATTTCAACTAATGGAACGTTCATTTGGATTTTTCTCATCATTAGTTCCTCCTCGGAATTATACCTTCTTCGATTTAATTATGAATGGTAAGTACACTAATATATTAACTCTGCTGTTTCGTCCAATTTAAGGTTCCACCCGCTAAAAGAATGCTTCTTTGTCGTTCTGACAGCTTAAGAGATACTGGGTAATCCTTACCGTTATCCATGTTCTCTACGTTTAAGGTTTCTGCGTCACTCTCTACGGCTTGCTTGAGATTATTGATTTTCAGACGTTCTCCTTGGGAAATCTCGTCATAATCTTGGGGGTTTTTAAAGACAAAAGGGACAATTCCGAAGTTCACTAGATTATCATGATGAATTCGAGCAATCGACTTGGCTAAGACCGCTTTAACTTTAAGGTACATAGGGGCTAGGGCGGCGTGTTCTCGGCTGGAACCCTGTCCATAATTGTCCCCACCGAGGATTAATCCGCCGTCTTTCTCTTGGGCACGCTTGGGGAATTCTGGGTCAATGGGTTCAAAAACATGCTCTGCCATAGCCGGAATATTGGAACGTAAGGGGAGTATTTTTGCCCCTGCAGGCATGATATGATCTGTCGTAATATTGTCACCGACTTTAATCAGTACCTCACCTTCGAGGGAATTTGGTAGTTCGGCTTGTGTTGGAAGGGCTTGGATATTGGGTCCGCGTCGAACTTCGCCTTGCTCATCCTCCGATTTAGGCACGATGATCATACTATCATCGACAGCAAATTCTTTAGGCTGTTTGACGAAAAAAGTTTCTCCTAGACTGCGTGGATCGACAAGTTTTCCTGCAATGGCGCTTGCTGCTGCAGTTTCTGGGCTAACCAAATAGACTTCAGCGTCTTTTGTACCTGAACGCCCCTTAAAGTTGCGGTTCACAGTTCTTAAAGAAATACCTTTAGATTGCGGCGACTGTCCCATTCCAATGCACGGACCACAGGCACATTCTAAGACACGGGCACCTGCTTCGATTATGTCGGTAAGGCTCCCTTCCTGGGCTAGCATTTTAAACACTTGTCTCGATCCACAGGCGAGGACAAGGTTAACGTCTGGATGAACCTTCTTGCCTTTAAGTATTTGGGCAACTTTAGTAAGATCTATATACGATGAATTTGTACAACTGCCAATCATTACTTGATCAACTTTCATCCCCGCTATTTCCTCGACAGGCATTATATTATCCGGACTGTGCGGGCAGGCAACCATGGGTTGCAATTCATTGAGTTTTATTTCCATAACTTCGTCATATTCAGCATCAAGGTCGGCCGCTAAAGGACGCCATACCTCGGCTCTTGCTTGGGCTTGAAAAAACGCCTTGGTTATTTCATCACTGGGGAAAATTGAAGATGTCGCACCGGTTTCTGCCCCCATGTTGGTAATAGTTGCTCTTTCCGGGACGCTCAAATATTGTAGTCCTTCCCCGGAGTACTCTAGGATAGACTTTATCCCTCCTTTCACAGAAAGGCGCTTCAGAACTTCTAAGACGATATCTTTAGCGGTGACCCAAGGAGCAGGTGCCCCTATTAACTGCACGTTAATGATCCGGGGCATTGTGAGATTAAACGGACCACCACCCATAGCTACGGCGATATCAAGTCCCCCGGCTCCAATCGCCAATGACCCTAACCCACCACTCGTAGGAGTATGGCTATCTGCTCCTAAGAGTATTTTACCAGGGACTGAAAAACGTTCTAATTGCAACTGGTGACAGATCCCGTTACCAGGTTTTGAGAAATAGACCCCGATATTTGAGGCCATATCTTGCAAAAATCGGTGATCATCAGGGCTTTCAAATCCCGTTTGTAACGTATTGTGGTCCACATACACGACACTGCACTCAGTCTTAACCCGAGGGATTCCAATGGCCTCGAATTGTAGAAAAGCCATGGTTCCCGTTGCATCTTGTACGAGAGTCTGATCAATTTTTAAGCCAATTTCTTCTCCGGCTGTCATGACTCCATCCACTAGGTGATCTTTAATGATTTTCGCAGCTAAACTCAGTCCCATATGCTTTCCTCCCATATTTTAGGTTTTTTGTTCTTAACTTTTTAGTACCATGGTTGTCTTTTGCAAGGAAGCTGGAGTGCCTTCTCGTTGATCCTGCCTTGTTTGCTCGTCTAAAATGAGTGAATCTCTAAAGATCTGTCTAAATTTCTTGACAGAACGTGTTAAGAGTTTACGACCAAAGTGATACACGAAGCTAATGTCTATCGTATAAGCAGCCAAGACGTGAATCCAAATGATCAGATTCAAGGTAGTTGTGCTTAGACTATCTGCCCAAATCCAACGCACCATTCCTGATACTCCTAAGACAAGCATTGTGCCTAATACAACGAGGTACCAGGTTTTTTGCCCGCTGTTATACTCTCCTTGAAATGGCCGTTTTCCTTTACTAAATAAGGCTTTGATTGTCTCTTTCCACCAAGTAAAGTCATGCGTACCAAGGGAAAGAATTCCTTTCATAGTTCGCTTAAAGTGGTACTTGTCAAAGAAATAAAAAAGAACCGGAGCGAGGAGCCACATGATTGCCCCAATTTTGTGGGCGGTACTATCGAGATTGATTAAGAAGTCTGATGAATCCCCTCGAAAGTGGTTAAGAAAGATTCCCGTTCCAGCAGTGAGAAGATAAACAACAGCTATCCAAGCATGAACGAGTTTTTCTGTAATTCGATGCTTCGCAGCCAATAATTTTAAGGGACGATCTACTTGCGGGCAAACTTTGATACAGGAGTAACATCTTAAACAACTTTCTTCTACTAT
>DOPS01000068.1:0-16717 GCA_003512645.1 Desulfosporosinus sp. | reverse complement strand
TCTGAGTTTTCTAATAAATTATTGGGAGACACCCCACCTGATAGAAGCCGGAACATCGCTACAGGTGATGAAGGAGTATCCAATATTTTGGTGATCATCTCCCGATTTTGAGGTAAAGGATTTAATCTAGGCATGTTTTCACCCCTCTTAGTTATAACGTCGCTGCTTCACTTCGTCCCGAATGTAGTCGGGGAGTAGTAAAGGTGACTGCATATTATTAGCGATCCCAACAAAATCGAGTTGATGATGGTATTCCCTTACATGTTGAAGGGTTAAGGTCCCGACTTTGGCCGTTTGGAGATAATCCACTGCGTTCTTGCCACTTCGGCGGCCAAAGACAAAAATATCTAATAAGGAATTTCCTCCTAGACGATTACGCCCTTGGACTCCCCCCGAACATTCTCCAGCTGCGTATAGTCCTGGCACACTGGTTCTGCCTTGTGGATCGATTTCGACGCCACCGTTTTGGTAGTGTTGGGTTGGGAAAACTAAAATGGGCTCCTTTCGAACATCGATCCCGTATTGATGGAAACGATGGATGATTCCGGCAAACATGCGATCGAGTTTTCCTACATCTCCGCGAATATTGATCAAAGGAGTGTCCAGCCATACTCCTTCTCCTTTAGCAGGGGGCTTTACGCCATTTCCACGATCTAGAACTTCCCTTAAGATGGCAGAAGAGACAGTATCTCTTGTTTCTAACTCATTGATAAAACGATCACCATTTTTATTGACCAAATGTGCTCCGTTTCCGCGGCAGGCCTCGGTGATTAATTGACCGAGCATTTGATCTGGCCACATTGCTCCAGTCGGGTGAAATTGAATGGTATCCATGTGGAGAAGATTTGCTCCAGCACGGTAAGCCATGACCAGTCCGTCGGCGGTTGCACCATAGTGATTAGTCGTCGGGAAGCCATTGGGGTGGAGACGTCCGATCCCTCCTGTAGCAAGAATGACAGCCTTAGCACGGACGATGATATAGGTCTCTGTCTCTAAGTTAAACAACACTGCCCCGGCACACTGCCCTTTTTCATCAAGAAGGATCTCAACCGCAGGGCTAAACTCAAGTATTGGTATTTCTTTGTTGTATAATTCATCTCTCACAACACGTAGGAATTCCATACCACTTAAATCTTTACAAGAATGAACTCGTTTACGCTGATGTCCTCCAGCGAAAGATACGACGAGGTCCCCATTGGCATGTGTATCGAACATACAACCCAAATCTTTCAGCCATTCAACTGTAAAGGGGGCGTCATGAACTAAAACTTCAACCAGATCACGTTTGTTTTGGAAACGTCCACCACCGATGGTATCCATAAAGTGTCGTTCCAGTGTGTCATTGGCCTGTGTTGCAGCGGCTATCCCACCTTCAGCCATGATGGTATTGGAATCTCCAAGACGCAACTTGGTAACGAGCAGTACTTTGGCATTATTCTCATGGGCTACAAGTGCTGCACTAATTCCTCCTCCGCCGCCGCCAATCACGAGCACATCAACATCAAAATCGATTTGAGTTAAGTCAACTCGATCTGGATCAATACGGCTTTTAGCCTCTAATAAGTCAACTAAATTATTGGTTAACTTTTCCCCTTGATTTGCTCCAACGCGCACTTCTTTGATGCTATCTACCCTATAATCTGGATGGCAGGCCTTCAACAGTTGTTCTCTTTCAGCAAAGCTAAGACGGGGAATTTCCTGAGTTAAACGCAACGTACGAGTACGTTCTAATTTCTTGATGGATTCTTGTATACTTGCTGGATAGCCTGACATAATTACCCCTCCTAGATTTTTTCAAAGTCTCGTTCATCGTACATTTTTCGTAACTTTGCCTCATCTAATTTCGCAAAATCACTCAATGAGGTATCAAATTTTCCTTCCCTGATTTCTTGGTTGCGGTTTAGTAATTGTTGGGGTTTTGGGCGAACGACCTTCGAATAATACCTGCGCACAAAAAGCGCGATGTTGTGGGGGACTAACTCTCCTGTACATCTTGAGGCACATAACCCACACATGATGCAATCAAAAGACAATTCAGCGGCCTTTTCCCAATCCCCTCTAAGGGCCGCAGCCACATAATCAATCGGGCGAAGATTGTTAGGACAGGCTTTGGCGCAAGCACCGCATCCTACACATTTTGTAATTTCCGGAAAAATGTCCAACAGAGCTTGAACAGGATTTTCCACTTTTTCCAGGTCATAAATCTTTTTGGGATTTGGAAAGAACGGAATTTGCATGAGATGCATAGTAGGAGTAATCGTTGTTTGACAGGCCAAACCGACCATTAATTTATGTTGACCGGGTAAACGATAGACCGTGGAACAGGCCCCGCAAAATCCACCCCGGCAACCACACCCCCGGACATATTTATAACCAACCCATTCCATAGCCGTCATAATGGTAAGTCCTTCAGGAACTTGATAGTGTTTTCCCATAACGTAAATAGGCACCAACTGTTCATCCATTGTTTCTGCCTCCTATTTAAATAGCTCAATGATATGGCCAGTAAATTTCCCTAGGAATATAGATATACCCTTCCATAATTCGGCGAGCCGTTCGGTTGACAGCTGCCTTTTCTAACTCTGGTGAACCATCCTCCGTTTTTCTGAATGTGATCTCGAAATCCAACGTTCCTGAGGGATGACCCAGTCGAACGGTACTTCTTTGACTTGCTTCTGTACTGAGAATTTGGCTTACTACAGTTCCTTCCAGTTTGGCTGCGGTCGCAGTACAGATACCCCCGGTGACGGCGAACGCTTTATGCATCTTTTGCATGGACATCGTACGAGCGACAAGATCTATGGATTCCTTGCCAACGTGTCGACCATCACTGGTCTTGTAATCCGTTGGAGGGGAGAAGAATACGATCTTCGGAACCGCAGGGCTTTTATCTGTAGCTTCTTGCTTCGGTGCTAAACCTAACATTTCTGCTGCAATACTGCGAATTTCTTCAATTCTTTGGAGCAAACTAGGATTTGAGTTCACTGCATCAGGTAGTTCTGTTCCCGTCAGTCCAAGATCTGAAGCTTTAAAAAAGACCGCTGGATTCGCTGCATCGACTAAGGAGACGGTGAGCTGAGTTCCGTCTGCTAATGTGATTTCATCCTTGAGATTCCCAGTGGGTAGAAGTTTTCCAGTCACTGCTCCGCCCGAGTCCAGGAAGTTCAAGATGATTTTAGCACCTGTGCCTGGAACTCCATTTATGGCATATTCTCCTTTATTGAGGGCTTTTCCATCACGTACCGGGACTTCAGCCACTATGATCTTTTTGGTATTGGTATTATAAATACGAACATAGGTTATAGGTTCAACCGCTTTGACCAGTCCTTCGTCCACGGCAAAAGGTCCAACCCCAGAAGAAATGTTGCCGCAATTCCCAACATAGTCAATCAAAGGCTTTGTGATACTTACTTGGCCAAAGGTGTAATCAACGTCGGCATCCTCCCGCTCCGAAGGACCAATGATGGCAACCTTACTCGTAAGAGAATCTGCACCACCTAAGCCGTTGATTTGACGAGCATCAGGACTACCATAAATCGATAAAATGACTTGGTCTCTTATGTGTGGCTCCTTAGGTAAGTCATTTTCCAAGAGATAGACACCCCTGCTGGTTCCTCCACGGTAAATGACTCCGCGAACCTTCTCACTTTCCCACAACTTAGAATCCCTCCTCTTAAACTGAATTATCTGAAAATAAGATAAAGCAGCCACTGTATTCGTCAATACAACTGGCTGCTTTATCTACTGGCACTCATCCAGTCTTCCCAGATGGGTGTAGATAAACAGTTGTGCTCAGGACTATCTGCTCTAGACAGAGGGGATGATAGTCCTTTAATAAATATTTTAATGAAACTAGATTAAGGTATTATAGTTAAACAAAATTTTATTGGTCCATTTTATTGGGTAGGTAGAGAGATATTTCAGGGAACATAACCAATACAAAGAGTACTGCAATCATAACCAGGAGAAATGGTATAACCCCTCGTACTGCCTCTTCTAGTTTAGATTTACCAACTGCCGAGACGACAAACAAGTTCAGCCCGACTGGGGGGGTAATCATGGCAAGCTCCATGTTGACAACCATAACGACCGCAAAATGGATCATGCTAATACCCAGGTGATTAATAATAGGGATAAGAACTGGTAAGGTAATCAGAACAATAGAGACTGCTTCCAAGAAGGTACCCATTACAAAGAACATTGTCTGCACTACGATCCAGAATACCACGATTCCTAAACTGTTTTCCGCTACCCACTGGGCAATTTTCATCGGAATTTGCTCACTGGTCAAGTACATGGCAAAGGTCATGGCTGCCGGAATAATGAGAAAGATCATTGAGCTGATTCCGATTGCCTCTCTCATAATCGAACGGAACTTTTTCAACGACATTTCCCTATAGATGAAAATTGTAACAAAGAAAGCATAAAAGATCGAGATGATCGCGGCTTCTGTAGGAGTAGCTATTCCACCATAGATACTTCCTAAGATGATCCCTGGGAGTAGAAAGCCAGGAATTGCTTTTTTGGAAGCAGTCCAGCGTTCACTCCAGCTGGCTTTTTCCTCGGTGGGAAAGCCTTTAACTCTGGCGAAGATAATCGCCGTTACCATAAGGCTTCCTCCTAAAAATATTCCAGGCAATACACCAGCCATAAAGAGTTTCCCGATGGATTCCCCTGTCGTAACGCCGATAAGTACAAAGGTGATGCTGGGGGGAATGAGGATCCCCAGGGTCCCTGAGGCTGCTACGAGTCCCATCGCATATTTCTTATCGAAGCCGGAGTTAATCATTGCGGGAATGAGAATCCCACCGACTGCTGCAGCCGTAGCAGGGCTTGATCCTGAGATCGCAGCAAAAATCATACAGGCTAGCACGGTAACAATAGATAGCCCTCCTCGCACATGACCCACCCAAGTGCGCAAGGCATCGATCAAGTATTTGGAAATTCCACCATACGACATCACTGAACCCGCAAGCACGAACCCGGGGATAGCCATGAGGGGGGAATTCTCCAGGGAGGAAAACATCTTATGCGCGATCATATACATTGTGAAATCCGTAGTCGTTCCAAGGATTAAGACGCTCGAAATTGCTAGGGCAAGCGCGACGGGTACTTCTAGTAGAAATAAACCAATGAAGATGCTAAAGAGAGCTACTGTAGTCATGAATGCCCGCTCCCCCCCGTCTCAATTTCTTCAAGCCTGTTTTTGATCCATTCCGACTCCTTATCTTTTAGGAGAGAGCGAAGCTCTACAATATAGCGTAGTCCGAGCATTAACGCAGCAACCGGTACGAAAAAGTAAGCAATCCACAAGGGGAGCTGGATATTGATTGACACTTGGTGGGAAACAAGGTACTTTATTTCCAACAATAATCCTAAGTAGGCTAAGAAAAGACAAAAGAGAAAACTTAAGGTTCGAGAGAAAATACTTACCCATCGTTGAACCCTAACAGGAAACTTGTCATAAAGTATAGTCACTCTGATGTGGCGACGGTCACGTTGCGCAATACTCCAGCCAAGGATAGCTCCCCAAACCAAAACGTACGTTGAAACCTCATCAACCCAGAAAACGGGAGATTTGAAGATATAACGCATAATTACGCCGTAGAAAATGAGTGTTACACCCGTTAAGAAAAACGTTCCTGAAAAAATATCCTCGAATAACTCATACTTGGCCGGAAGACCTTTCATTCTATACCTCCTCAGCGACAACTCTTGCCCAAGGTAAACCGTGAAACTTCTTAAACTTTACACTTTATTCGCTTTCTTAGCTGCCTCAAACATATCTTTTCCCATAATCGGTTCGAATTTATCCCAAATGGGTTTTACGGCTTGCATGTATAGTTCTCTGTCTTGAGGGGTAGTCTCATAAACATTAATCGTCTTCTTAAGCTTTTCCAGTCCTGCTTTATCTTGTTTCTCGGAAAGTTCACGTTCATAATCCGAGGCTTCTTTTATGGCTTGACTTACAAGTTGTTGTAAATCGGCGGGAAGCCCCTCATAGAACGATTTGTTCATGAGTACAATATAGGAGAGACTGTTAAGGTTGACCACGGTCAGATTCTTGAGAACTTCGGCATATTTCTCATTTTCTATGTTATCAAACGTAGCTATGGTTCCGTCGACTACCTTTTGCTGTAAAGCGGTGTAGGTCTCACCGAAAGGAATAACCGACGATCCAGCCTTAAGCGCTAGGCATGTATCGACTAGCACGCCGCCACTCGGGATACGGAATTTCAAGCCTTCAAAGTCTACCGGCACTTTCAGTTCTTTTTTACTGTTCATAAACTGACGCATACCGTTTGGCCAAGATGTTAGGCCTAAGATTCCTTTAGATTCTAAACCCTTCAATAAACTCTTACCCGTTTCTCCATCCCAAAAACGAGATTCAGCAGCGTTATCATTAAAGAGAAACGGAACATCTCCGATTTGGAACCGCTTATCGAAACTGACCAGTTTACCAGCTGAAGGGGCAATAAATTGAACGTTATTGGCTTGTAGAGCCTCCATTTCATCTTTATCGCCAAATAACTGGCTAGATGGGTAAACTTTTATTTCTAACCGTCCTTGAGAACGTTCATTCACTAGCTGAGCAAATTTTATAACGGCCTGTCCTTTAGGGGTCTGTTCAGCCACTACGTGAGTGAATTTAGCTGAAATTTTCTCTACAGCCTTTTCCTGTTCACCACTTTTTGCCGGTGTCGTTCCACAACCTGAAAGGGATAATCCGAGTGTTAGAACGAGTAATGAATACAATACCTTTTTAATACCTTTTCTCATCTTTCATCCTCCTTTTATCTAAATAATACGTTACCTGTAGAAATAAGAAATCTATCAAGTATCGATCCTCCACCTCCTCTTGGTTAGAATAATATAAAAGAACCGGGGCACGTTTAAAAACGTGCAACCGGTTCTTTCTTCTACGCTTAACGCCCGATCTCTCGGGCGAATGTAGTTGATACAGTTGCTAACAGCATATAGCTTGTAAAGAGTAAGCTATATGCTGGTCTGACATGATTGTATATTATGCATATTATTATGTCAATTGAAAATTTTCAGATTATTAATAATTACACCCAGTTTCAAAAGTTAAAATAAAGTATTAATCTCGATCAAATTTGATATTAATCCCATTAGACCAAAAAACAGTCTCTATTTTATTTTTTGTGATAAGAAAAGTCTTATTTTAATAATGTTAAATAAATACGATGTAGATCTTTTAGAGCCGCTATTATGGCATTCTGAGCGGCACCGTGATAAGTACTTTTAATTTCGGCAAATACATCCTCAAGCCCGTCTTTTAAAGAACTACCTACCAAGATTGTGGCCAAAAAATCTTGAGCCTGCTGAGTAACCAGTGTACAAGATACTCTGATGATCACCCCATACTTTTTGTCTATCTCAGTAACGATAGCAAAAGTTCCAAATAGGCTTTGAGCAGCCATTCCCTGTGGCAAATTAGAGTGTCCAACAATCATTATTGTTTTTTGTTTCGTCATAGTCTACCTCCTTTGCCTATTATCTTCATACGGATTAGCTAAAAAGAGTTATTTTCATGAAACAAATTGATCTACTTATGTTTTCGACGCTCCGGCAGAAAAACCTTTTACCTAGATTAGAGGAATACCCTAATTTAACTGTTCAATTCAGTTTAGAATAAACACCAAGACAGTGATAATCCCGGTCATTAAAGCAACTGGCTTAAGTGAGTTAATGATACTGGCTTTAAAGTAGTCTAAGGAAACCACTAAACAAAGATGGGCAGGCGACAACATTGAGCCTACCACTCCCATCACATATCCAATGGTAACCAGATTTACATCCCCCGGTGCGATCACATTAACTATCGGAAACGTAATTGCCACGAAACTCGTCATTTGTCCTGTGAGTACTCCCACCGTAAAGGTAAGGATAGTGATTAACAGCGCAGGCGAAACCCCGGATTTTCTAAGCAGGTCCACAATTTCATTGACGCTCCCGGTCTCGGACAGCATTTGCTGAAAAAAGAAGATAGCCAAAAGCCCCAATAATAACTTCGCGTGAAAGGACTCCTTAAACATCTCACCGATTTGGGCAGTCCGTAAGCGAAAAACAACCACCATAACCCCCACGACCAAGGCCATTGATACCGCTGCGCTGAGATGAAATCCGGTTACTAGAATTATGTTTAACACGATAGGAGCAATCGCATAAAAGATAGCCTTCACGGCTTGATAAGCATTCTTTGTCGTTTCCACTTGATCGATTTGGCCTTTGGTCAGTATGTTTTCTCTGTTATAGTTCCGGCCAGTCAGCAAAACCAGCCAGCCCAGGAGAGCGCCAACACATGTGTAGACAGCCAAATGTGCGATTAACACATTTAAACTAATCGCGGTAATCTCACTAGCCAGCAATAAGGCCGGCACGATCGGATTAGAAAACTCCCAAATATGGCGAAACCAATAATTGATAGCCGTCTTCGTCTCCGCACTGAGTTGATACGAGCGGCTGGCGTTATCCACCAGCGGAGCGGAAAACAAGGCCCCGCCCACAGAGGGGAGTAAACCTAGCAGCGCCGGCATAAAAGCCAGTAATAAGCGATCACTGCCAAACAGTTGGCGGGTGGCGGTCATAAACCCGTCCAGACTGCCGCTAGTCCGCAATTCATATTCCAAACACATCACAAAGTACATGGCGATAATAACTTCCCAGGAACCTTGCCTCCGGAGGGTGCCAATAATCGCCTCATACCCAATCGTCAGATCTCTGGTTGACATGATGAACAAGATGGCTGAGGCCGCAAGCATAACATAGCCAATTGAAATCTTGTGCTTCAAGAGATAAACCATTGATATAAGCACTAAGGTCATCTTGACTGTTACATACATCTTTAATACCTCGCCCAAAAATCGAAGTCCGCGGTCCGTGGTCCGAAGTCCGTAATAATTTCGCATTACAGGCGTCGGTAAGTCTTCGCAGGTATTCATCTATAGATTCTTCCTCGTGACGAATGTTACCCTCGTTCGAGGGTTACCGAAGAGCCTGCTCCCGCGTGAAGTTGAGCATCCCACCGGCTTTTAAGATGGCTTTCTGACGGGTAGTTAGTTCAGCTTTAACCTGGAATTCGAACTGTTGGGTGATGTTCTTTACAAGTAAGACCTCACCAGCCTCAAGCGCTGCGGTGACACCAAGGATTTCCAAAATATCACTCCTGTTTATCCGCTCGTAGTCAGCCGGATCGACAAATGTCAGAGGCAAAATCCCGAAATTAATCAGATTGGCACGGTGAATGCGGGCAAACGAACGTACTAATACCGCCTTAATCCCCAGGTACATCGGCACGAGGGCGGCATGTTCGCGACTCGAACCCTGGCCATAATTCTCGCCGCCGACGATAAAACCGCCACCGGCAGCCTTCGCCCGTTCTGGGAAAGTAACGTCGACCGGCTCGAAACAATGCCTGGACATAGCCGGGATATTGGATCGTAGGGGCAGTACCTTTGATCCGGCAGGCATAATGTGATCCGTGGTGATGTTGGCTCCCACTTTGAGCAGAACCTGGCCGGACAATTTCTCTGCCAGGGCAACTGCCACAGGTACTGGCTTAATATTGGGTCCCAGTACCACATCCATATGTTCCGGAGACTGTGCAGGTACGATTACCATGTTATCATCGGCTGCAAACGTCTGAGGAAGCTCAATTACCGGAAAGTCTCCTAGCTTCCGGGGATCGGACAAGACTCCATAAATTGCTGTGGCGGCCGCCGTTTCTGGGCTAACTAAGTAAACCTGCGCATCCTTAGTACCGCTACGCCCTTCGAAGTTGCGATTACTGGTACGAACCGACACTGCTCCGGAATGGGGGGCTTGCCCCACGCCAACGCAAGGGCCACAAGCACATTCCAGTATCCTGGCCCCTGCGCCAACCAGGTCAGCCAAAGCACCGTTTTCAGAAACTAGTTTTAGAACTTGGCGTGACCCAGGGGCAATTACCAAGCTCACGCCAGGATGAAGGGCCTTTCCTTTTAAGATGGCCGCTACCCGCATCATATCTAGGTAAGATGAGTTTGTACAACTGCCGATCATGACCTGGCTAACCGACAGATCCGTGATCTCCTTTACTTTTACCACATTGTCCGGCATATGGGGTTGTGCTACGAGTGGTTCCAACCCGGCCAGATCAATCTCGATCACTTCCTCATATTCGGCATCCGGGGCTGCCTCTAATGGCCTCCAAACTTCTTCCCGTCCCTGCGCCCTTAAGAATTGGCGAGTGATCTCATCACTGGGGAACACCGACGTGGTGGCTCCAGTTTCCGCCCCCATATTGGTGATGGTGGCCCGTTCTGGCACTGACAGGGTGGCCACACCTTCTCCCGTGTATTCCAAGACTTTGCCCACACCGCCCTTGACTGAAATCCGCCGTAACACTTCCAGAATGACGT
The DNA here is from genome assembly GCA_003512645.1 of Desulfosporosinus sp. Classification (GTDB taxonomy): domain Bacteria; phylum Bacillota; class Desulfitobacteriia; order Desulfitobacteriales; family Desulfitobacteriaceae; genus Desulfosporosinus. The sequence continues at coordinate 6,293 of DOPS01000068.1, read as the reverse complement.
CTTTTGCCGCTACCCAAGGGGATAATTTCCCCGACAATCGCACGTTAACCACTTTCGGCATGGTCAGATACAGCGGACCGCCACCCATGGCTACAGCCACATCCAGCCCACCCACCCCGATCGACAGCATGCCTAACCCACCGCCGGTCGTGGTATGACTGTCCGATCCAATCAGTGTCTTCCCTGGAATGCCGAATCGCTCTAAATGAACTTGGTGGCAAATCCCGTTGCCGGCCCGGGAGAAATACGCGCCATATTTGGCCGCCATCCCCTGCAGAAAACGGTGGTCATCAGCGTTCTCAAAGCCGTTTTGCAACGTGTTGTGGTCAATATAACTGACAGACAATTCCGTGTTAATAAGCGGGATATCCATCGCGGCAAACTGAAGATAAGCCATCGTACCGGTGGCATCCTGAGTAAGGGTCTGATCGATCTTAATCGCGATCTCTTCACCGGGAACCATGGTCCCCTCGACGAGATGTGCTTTGATTATCTTTTCGGTTAAGTTTTGACTCACTTTTTTGTCCCCCCCGTTTCGATGTTCGTGGTTCGAAGCTCGATGTTCGAACTTGATGTGCGTTATTTGAAGTCCGATTTTGACGATCAATGTGTAAGACGTTTGTGAAACTCGTTCAGCTAAAGCTGTACCTCGGTAATCCGATGAAGAAAGCCTCCGGTGACGTTAGTATCCGGTGAGATTCGTGCCAGATGACGATAGTATTCAGTGGATACACCGTACGGAAAACACACTCTGACTTATAGAAGAGTAGGTGCCTAGGTAGTGAATCAAGATGTTATACGCCGACTCAGCGTGGTATATACAGCTCCCCCTTGATGATCCTTCTCGCCGTCCGATCCAATCCCACACTGGCCACGTCTTCTCCTGATTCTGTCAGTGATACCCTTACCTCGGCGATCCCCTCAGGATGCCCTATTCGGATAATCTGTTCGTGCCAGCCGTCTCTTTTTCTTGCAAAACGATTAGGTATCGTGCCAGGGAGGAGAGACGCTGCTGCCATGCAATATAAACCGCTGCCTGCAAAAGTACGATGGAATTTTCCCATGGAAACCATTTTTGCTACAATGTCTACTTCTTCTTTCTGTATAATTCTTCCTGCCGGGGTCACATAAGTCTGCGGTGCCATGATCAGCGCAAACTTCGGCACTGAACCGGCCACTTCGTCCTCTGTGTCCGCCATCCCGGCTTGCATAGCGGCTTGCCTGCGTATGAGCTCAATTTTCTCCAGCAAAAGGTTATTCCGCGATAGTTCACTATTTTCCTCTGCAGCAGTTACCCCTAGATCACTGGCATCTAGGAAAACAAAAGGATTCACGACATCAACAAACGATATATTATAGGTACCGAATTTCGTTTTCACTGGACCATTAATCCCTAAGGGAAGAGTTTTTCCCGTCTTTCCTCCCCCTGGGGTCAGAATGTCGATAATTATCTTGGCCCCTGGAGTTGTCACGCCGGGCATCAAATAATCGCCGCTTACTTTGGCTTTCCCGTCAACGAGAGGGATTTGCATTCTGAGGATCTTCCCGATGTTCGTATTGAAAATAGTGATATCGACGAAGTCGTCGGTAAAATCGACCGGAACTAAACCTTCGTCAACCGCAAAGGAACCAACGGCCACCATCAGGTTTCCGCAAGTTCCAGTGTCATCAACAATTTCTGCGCCAATCCCGATTTGGTAAAACGTATATTCAACATCAATTCCCTTCATAGAGGAAGGCGAAATCACGCAAACTTTACTGGTATGAGAGGTTCCGCTGCCCAAACCGTTGATTTGCGAGGGATTATAAGAATCGATCCCAGCCATGAAAATTCTGTTGCGTCGTTCAATGTCGTCCGGTAAATCGCTCTTGCGAAAAAATAACCCCCTACTCGTTCCACCACGGTATACTGAGCAAATAATTGAAAACTGCGACAACCTGGTCAACCTCCTTATCCAAATCCCACTCTTAAACCAAAGACATCGCGCAAATCTCTGATCTACCCACCAAGCAAGTCGTTACCAGTGAAGATTTCTTACTCACAATAAAACAGCATCTCGACTAGATGTTTAATAGTCGATGAATTCAAGAAGGATGGCCCGGATAAAACATTTTTATCGAGAACCATCCTTGTCTTCACGTAGTCTTCCTCCGAGCAGAACAGTCTTGGCAATACTTGAGTCAAGTTCTTCGTACTCATAATAACTGATTAGGTCGTACAGTTCTTGGCGGGTCTGCATTTCGCCTAACATTCCCTGTTGTGTCCCCGTAGTTTGAATTAACGAATAAACTCGCTCAATGGCTTTAGCCGCAATCCTCAATGACGTCACTGGAAAAATAACGATTTTGTATCCCCAATCCTGGAACTGCTGAGCAGAGTAATAAGGTGTTTGACCGAATTCAGTCATATTAGCAAGCAACGGAAAATTCGTCGCTTCCGCGAACGCACGAAATTCTTCTTCAGATTGCAGGGCCTCCGGGAAAACAACGTCTGCACCGGCATCTACATAAGCTTTGGCTCGATCGATCGCCGCGTTCATCCCTTCGTTGGCCTTGGCGTCCGTTCGAGCAACTATCACAATTTCTTTGCTGGCCTTGCGTGCAGCGATGATTTTTTGCACCATTTCTTGTCTGGAGACAAGTTTCTTACCATTTAGGTGACCGCACTTTTTTGGGAAATCTTGATCCTCCATTTGGATAGCAGCCGCACCGGCGTCTACCATTTCCTGCACCGTCCGGGTCACGTTAATAATGCTGCCAAAACCGGTATCAATGTCGACGAGAATCGGCAAGCCGGAAGCACGCGAAATTTCTCTAGTCCGGACTGCCAGCTCACTGAGCGTCGTCACGCCCAGGTCAGGGAATCCCAGACTTGCTGAAAAAGCGGCCCCCGACAAATATAGCGCTTGAAATCCTGTCTTTTTAGCAAGTAAAGCTGCCATGGCATCGTGGGCTCCGGGTATTTTGATTATGTTATCACTTGATACCAATAGCTGGCGGAAAACCGAGATTGTATTTCCGTTGTTATTCTTAATCAGCCAACTCATACATTTAAAGACTCCTTATTCAAACGTTCAGTAATTTCATCATTATTGGTCATTGTTATAAAGGATTTATTTTCACCAGTCTGCATCTTAACCAATTGATATTTTCCCATTTTGGATACTTAAGCTTTAATTCTTTTTTTAGCTCTCGAATCTTTGACTAAAGTATAGACTAGGGACAAAGCCGCGAGGAGTAACAGAGCGATTGAGATGGGCTTAGTAAAGAAAAGTACTGGCGTTCCGTTTCCAATGGTCAGCGCTTGGCGGAAGGACTGTTCGAGCATCCCGCCCAAGATAAGTGCCAAAACCATGGGTGGGATCGGAATATCCAGCTTCGACATATAATACCCACCAATACCGAAGAGGATTAATAGGAAGAAATCACTGGAACTATAGTTCATCAAATAGGTACCCATGAAGGCTAGGCCCATAATCATCGGCAAGAGAATTCTTTGCGGGATTTTCAACAATTGGACAAGCGGTCTCACAAGCGGCAAGTTAATCGCTAGAAGCAACAAGTTGCCAATCATCATGGATGCGATAACACCCCAGGGAATTTCTGGGTGTTGGGTGAACAGTGTAGGACCGGGCTGAATTCCCAGCATCATGAGCGCACCAAGCATCACTGCTGTGGTCCCTGATCCGGGGATCCCCATAGTTAGCAGCGGAATCATAGCTCCAACTGAAGAAGCGTTATTGGCAGCCTCTGGAGCAGCCAAACCTTCTATGGCACCCTTGCCAAAATCCTCAGGATGCTTGTTAATTTGTTTCTCCGTCGAATAGGCTAACAACGTCGCAATCGTGCCACCCATACCTGGCAAAACCCCAACAATAAAGCCAAGCGGCGTACTACGGAGAATCGGTCCGAGGCATTTCTTCCAGTCCGCGCGTGTCATAGACACTTTACCGATATCGGAAGTACTGACACCATATTTGGCATTAAGCGAAGCATAATTTTTAAAGACTTCCGTTACGGCATAGAGTCCGATCATAGCCACTAAAAAGTCGATACCATCCTGTAGACTGATAAACCCCATAGTAAATCTCATAACACCGGTCTGAGAGTCGATGCCAATCGTACTGATGATAAAACCCAAACACAGAGCAATGAATCCTTTGAGAAGATTACCCTTGGAGAGTGTCACCGTGGCCGTTAGCGAGAACACGAGGAGAGCAAACAATTCTGCAGGCCCAAATTTTAAAGCAAAATTTGCTACTGGTAACGCAAGGAAGACTATAAATATCACACTAATCATTCCACCAATAAAGGAAGCCCAAGCGCTAATGGCTAACGCTTTGCCGGCCTGGCCGTTGCGCGCCATAGGATACCCGTCCCAACAGGTAACAATCGCCGAAGCATCCCCCGGTGTATTAATTAGGATTGATGCCCGAGAACCGCCAAACATCGCCCCATAATATACACCCGCCATGGTTATCAGGGCTGTTGTCGGATTCATTCCATAGGTCACGGGAATGAGAACGGCTACACCGGTTGCCGGTCCTAAGCCTGGCAGCATGCCAATGACTGTACCCAAAATTCCACCAATAAGTACCCAAAAAATATTGGTGAGGGTAAATGCCTCGTGCATGCCGAGGGCTAGGTAATTCAGAGAATCTAGCATTTTTCACTCCCCCTAGAAACTGAAGATTCCGCGTGGCAAACTTAAATGGAGCAAGGTGGCAAATCCAATATACGTAACAAGGGAAAACCCAATGGATACCATAATATTTTGCTTCCAACGGGCGAATGTATTGACCAAAAACATCAATCCGAGCATAAATACAGCGGTAGATATCAAATAACCTAATGGATCCAGCAGAAATCCGTAAATAATTCCAGCAATCGACGTGACCACTATACGTATAAGCACCTTTTTTCCTTCGGGCGTGAGTTGGAAAGACAAGATACTTCTAAGTTCTTTGGGAGTCCTGATCTCTTTCACGAGCAACAATATGCCTAATAAAATAAGTAGACTGGCTACGATTAAGGGGAACACTTTGGGACCTGTTGGATCGCCCATCGTTTGTTGACGCAGATTAAGAGTTGCAATAAGGTAAATACCACCGAGGGCCACTGCGAAGAGGCCTGTCATCACGTTTTTGCTCAACTTATAAGTCACCTCCGCATTCCAGATAAATGAAAGGCAGGTGGCAGCCCTTTGCCACCTGCCCTCTCTTTAAATCCGCTATTTAATCAGACCAACAGACTTTAAGAGATCTGACTGTTCTTTAGTTGATTTCTCGAGATACGCTTTATAGTCAGCTGAATTCTTATAGTATACATCCATGTTCACCTTTTTCATGGCATCTTTCCAGGACTGTTGCTCGGACATCTTGCTCAGAACATTATCCCAGTAAGCGATTTGCTCAGGAGTCATGTCACCAGGTCCCACAACACCACGCCAGTGGGGGAAAACCATATCAACCCCCTGTTCTTTCCAAGTTGGGATTTTTGCATAATCCCCTTCCAAACGCTTGTCGGAAGAAATCCCTAAAATGTTAAGGTTTCCAGCTTTATACTGCTCCATTGCTTCACCAAAACTAATCGTCATGGCCTGAACATGTCCACCGAGAAGGGCAGGAATTTCCTCGCCACCCGCGCCAGGGTAAACAACAAACTTAATCTTGCTCATATCCGTCATTCCATAAGCTTTAGCGAGCATGAGGAACTGTATATGATCATCATTACCCAAAGCAGGTCCAACGGCAATGCTGATTTTGGAGGGATCAGCTTTGAGCGCCTCAAAGAATTCCTTACCTGTTTTGTACGGAGAATTTTTAGGTACTGCGACAGCTTCCCATTCTGCTTGAAGCATAGCCAATGGAGTGAAATCCTTATACGATAACGTACTTGCACCCAATAGATTGTTTTGAATAATCTGGGGAGAATTGGCTGCAAAATAGTTCCCGGATCCTTTATGGGTGTTTAAGTAAGTCCAACCTGTAGCACCACCGCCACCGGTTTTATTGGTAATAATGATCGGTTTAACAACCAGTTTGTCACCAGTGAGGGTTCTTTCCATAGTACGGGCTAACATGTCATATCCCCCACCAGGACCGGCTGGGGCGATGATTTCTATCGTGGAGTCGGGGGTCCACGTTTTCGGTTCACTTGCAGCACTACTAGTGCTACTGCTTGCGGCAGGCGTTGTTGCCCCGCATCCAGTTAGAAGCATGCCGCCCACCAGAGCCAGAGCAATCCATGACGTTCTTCTTCTCACTTAAACATCCTCCTTGTAAGATAGATAT
>DOPS01000307.1:0-23696 GCA_003512645.1 Desulfosporosinus sp. | reverse complement strand
AAAATTGCGGATAGTATACGTGTATTCTTAGTTATCCCAGTTATAAACAGTTGAATCATTGGTGCTCTTGTGTTAAGTTTAATTAAAGAAAATTAACTAAATAATGTAGAGCAATGGCGCTCGAGAAAGTTTTGTACATCTAAGTTGACGTACATTCTTTTGAGAGCGCTTTTTGGTTTATTAGTTTATTTGAAATTTCGCAACGAAGGGTGAGTAATATGCAACGTTATGGTTTGCCAAAGAAACAGGGCCTTTATGATCCAGCATTAGAGCATGATGCATGTGGTATGGGATTCGTTGTGAATATTAAGGGTGAGAAATCTCATGACATTATTGATGAAGCTTTAACCGTATTGGAAAACTTAAGTCACAGAGGGGCTAGCGGAGCAGATGTAAATACAGGCGACGGTGCCGGAATACTAGTCCAGATACCTCACGATTTCTTCCAAAGGGAATGTGATGTCCTGGGCTTTAATTTGCCGGAAAAAGGCAGCTACGGCGTCGGTATGATATTTGCCCACAAGTATGAGGATGTCAGAAAAACTCAGATAGAAACCTTCGAAAACATTGTTCAGGAAGAAGGGCAGAAGATCCTGGGTTGGAGGGAAGTTCCTATCGACAAGACGACAGTCGGCGAAGGAGCAAAAGCGGTAATGCCTAGGTTCATCCAAGTTTTTATTGAAAAAGATGTTACTATAGCGGATGAAATGGAATTTGAAAGAAAGCTTTATACCATCAGAAAAAGAGCAGAAAAAGTAATTTTTCCCATGTGTGAAGAAAAGGGAGGCACCTTCTATGTCGCCAGCCTTTCTTCAAAAACCATCGTTTATAAAGGTATGCTTACGGCAGAGCAACTTAGAGATTTCTATCTTGACCTTTCAGACCTTGATTTTGTCTCAGCTTTGGCTATGGTTCATTCAAGGTTCAGCACTAACACCTTTCCAAGCTGGGAAAGAGCACATCCCAATCGATATATTGTACACAACGGCGAAATCAATACCATCAGAGGGAATGTAAACTGGATGAAGGCGAGACAGCAATGTATCGATTCCCCTTTGTTTGAGGATATTTCTAAAGTCTACCCTATCGTCGATGAGACGGGTAGTGATTCCGCGATGTTCGACAGCAGCCTGGAATTTCTTCACCTGACCGGAAGGTCGCTGCCTCACGCAGTGATGATGATGATCCCAGAACCCTGGGAAAAGAATGAACTGATGTCCAAAGAGAAAAAGAATTTCTACGAGTTCAACAATTTTATCATGGAACCTTGGGATGGCCCTGCCGCCATGGGGTTTAGTGATGGTGTGGTCATAGGAGGAGTACTGGACAGAAACGGACTCCGCCCATCAAGGTATTATATAACTAAAGATGACAGGGTTATTCTGGCCTCAGAGGTCGGAGTTATTGACATCAAGCCTGAAAATGTAAAATATAAAGGCAGACTGGAACCGGGCAAAATGCTGCTTATTGATACCCAGGCGCAGAGAATAATTTCAGACGAAGAAATCAAGCAAAATGTATCAATGATGCATCCCTATGAGGAATGGAATAACAGACATATTGTTAAACTCAACGATATGATGGTCGTTGAAGCGAAGGAAGAGCAGGACGAGCAAGTAAGGGAAGGCCTTATTCAGCAGCAGAAAGCCTTTGGCTATACCTTTGAGGATATAACTAAAACCATTCAGCCTATGGCGATACAAGGCGCAGATCCTATCGGAGCCATGGGTATGGATTCGCCGCTGGCTGTATTATCTGAGAAACCCCAGATGCTGTACCTCTACTTTAAACAGCTCTTTGCCCAAGTTACCAATCCTCCTATTGATGGAATAAGGGAAGAAATAGTTACTTCGAGCAGCATTTTGCTGGGGGATACGGGAAATCTCCTCGATCCCGATCAAAGAAATTCAACCAGCCTGCTCCTTGAGCATCCGATCCTGACCAATCAGCAGCTTCAGACCATTAAACAACTGAGTAATGGTAAGTTGAAGGCAGCTACAGTTTCCATACTTTATAAAGCTTCGGAAGAGGTAAAGTCTATGGAAACCGCCTTAAACAGGATCTTCAGAGAAGCTGACAAGGCGATCAGTGAAGGAGCAAATATCATTGTTCTCTCAGACAGAGGTGCAAATGAGAAGCTTGCAGCAATTCCTGCGCTTTTGGCGTCCTCAGGACTTCACCATCACCTGATCAGGAGAGAGATTAGGACTAACTTAGGAATTGTGCTGGAATCTGCTGAGCCGAGAGAAGTACATCATTTCTGTACCCTTATCGGTTATGGTGTCACAGCCGTCAATCCCTATCTTGCCTATGAGACCATTAAGGATCTCTCTGAAAAAGGACTACTGGAAGGACTGAGTTACGAAGAAGGTAAAAAGAATTTTATCAAGGCTTCGGTAAAGGGTATTCTTAAAGTACTGACAAAAATGGGTATCTCTACCATAAGGAGTTACCACGGAGCTCAAATCTTTGAGGCGGTCGGTCTGAAAAAGGACCTAATCGATAAATATTTCACCATGACACCCTCCAGACTTGAGGGCATAGGACTTGAAGCAATCGCGCTTGAAAATCAGCTGCGACATGAGAGCGCCTATAATGAAAATTCTCCTTATACGGACACCCTTGAAGTAGGTGGATACTTCCAGTGTAAAGATGATGGGGAAATCCATCTTTACAATCCCGAAACGATCTACATGCTTCAGAAGGCATGTAGGGAAGGAAACTACTCACTCTATAAGGATTTCTCTAAAAAAATAAACGATGAAGAAATATACGCCTTAAGGAATCTGCTTGATTTTAAGCTTAATGCAGGCGACACCCTTCCCATTGAAGAAGTGGAACCGGTGGATTCAATCGTCAAAAAGTTTAAGACCGGGGCAATGTCCTACGGATCCATTAGCAAAGAGGCTCACGAGTGTCTGGCCATTGCCATGAACAGACTGGGTGGTAAAAGCAACACCGGTGAAGGCGGAGAGGACAGCGAACGATTCAAGGTCATGCCCAACGGAGACACAAAGAACAGTGCGATCAAGCAGGTTGCCTCAGGACGTTTCGGCGTGACCAGCAACTATCTTGTCAATGCTGAAGAGATACAGATCAAAATGGCTCAGGGAGCAAAGCCCGGTGAAGGGGGTCAGCTGCCGGGTCGCAAGGTTTATCCGGAGATTGCCAAGGTTAGGCATTCAACCCCAGGCGTAGATCTTATATCCCCCCCACCCCATCATGATATCTATTCGATTGAAGATCTCGCTGAATTGATTCACGACCTGAAAAATGCCAACCGGGATGCGCGTATTAACGTCAAGCTTGTTTCTGAAGTCGGAGTAGGGACAATCGCTGCCGGGGTAGCAAAAGGAAAAGCGGATGTCATTCTAATCAGTGGATACGACGGTGGAACCGGAGCTTCCCCAAGAACAAGCATCAGAAATGCAGGACTTCCTTGGGAGCTTGGACTTGCCGAAACCCATCAGACTCTGGTTCTCAACAAGTTGAGAGACAGGGTGGTCGTAGAAACAGACGGAAAGCTGCTTTCAGGTAGGGATGTCGTTATTGCGGCCATGCTTGGAGCAGAGGAATTTGGCTTTGCGACAACCCCGCTGATCGCTATGGGCTGTATCATGATGAGGGTTTGTAACCTCAACACCTGTCCTGTAGGAATAGCCACTCAAGATGAAGCCTTAAGGAAGAATTTCAGCGGCAAACCTGAGCATGTCGAGAATTTCATGAGATTTGTCGCCCAAGAAATGCGTGAAATCATGGCCAAACTTGGCTTTAGGACCATCAATGAAATGGTAGGGCGTTCGGATAGACTTAAAACCAAAGAAAATATCAAGCATTGGAAGGCAGCACACTTGGATCTGTCCCAGATTCTCTATCAACCCTATGCCGGTGCTGATGTCAGCCGATTTAACACCCAGTCACAGAACCATATGCTGGAAGAATCAATGGATTTAAAAAAGCTGCTTAGGATCTGTAAACCGGCACTTGAGAATCAAACACCCATCCGAGCTAAGCTAAAGATCAATAATGTCGACCGAGTTGTCGGCACAATCGTCGGCAGCGAAATTTCCAAGAGATACGGTGAAAAGGGGCTTCCTGAGGATACCATCAAGCTTACCTTTGTAGGATCGGCTGGACAAAGCTTTGGAGCATTTACTCCGAAAGGACTGTCTCTGGAACTGGAAGGGGATGCCAACGACTATTTAGGAAAAGGCCTTTCAGGCGCAAAAGTTGTGGTTTATCCACCGAAGACTTCTGACTTTGAGCCTGAGAAAAATATCCTGATTGGAAATGTCGCCTTCTATGGGGCAACTTCAGGGGAAGCCTATATCAACGGGATAGCAGGGGAAAGATTCTGTGTCAGGAACAGTGGGGTAAAAGCAGTCGTCGAAGGTGTGGGTGACCATGGCTGCGAATATATGACTGGAGGCAAAGTGGTTATCCTCGGTAAAACAGGAAGAAACTTTGCTGCCGGAATGTCTGGCGGGATAGCCTACATTCTGGACTTTGACGAAGTATACTGCAACAAGTCGCTGGTGACACTGGAGAAACTAGAATCTGAAGAAGAAATGAACGAGATTCAGGAAATGATCCAAAAACATGTCGAGTATACCGGCAGTCCTCAGGGCAGGAAAGTTCTTGATAACTGGAAAAGCTATTCACTGAGATTGACTAAGGTCATTCCTAAAGATTACAAACGTATGCTGGAGAACATTGATAAAGCTCACAAGGCTGGCTTAAGCGGTGAAGAGGCTTTAATGGTTGCCTTTAAAGAGAATTTTAAAGATGTTTCCAGGACTTAAGGGTGAGGTGGGACTGAAATGGGAAAAGCGACAGGATTTTTAGAGTATCAAAGAATCAAACCTAAGAAACGATCTCCTGAAGAAAGAATCAAAGACTGGAAGGAGATAAGGTTGCCGCGGGATCCTGAGGTTATACAAACTCAGGGTGCACGCTGCATGGACTGCGGAGTCCCTTTCTGTCACGGCGGTGTGCTGTTAAATGGCATGGCCTCGGGATGCCCTCTGCACAATCTTATTCCGGAGTGGAACGAACTTATCTATAAAGGTCAGTGGGAAGAAGCTTACAANNTGTGAGGGCGCTTGCACAGAAGGCTATATCATGGAGTCTGTTACCATAAACAGTCTGGAATATGAAATCATCGAGAAAGCCTTTGCTGAAGGGTGGGTTGCGCCCAGGAAGGGTAAAGCCACAGGAAAGAAAATTGCTATCGTCGGTTCCGGCCCTTCCGGATTATCTGCTGCCTATTATTTAAATACAGTAGGGCATGATGTAACTGTCTATGAGAGAAGCGACAGAGTCGGCGGCTTAATGATGTACGGGATTCCCAACATGAAGCTGGAAAAACACATCGTGGAAAGACGCTTCGCACTGTTGAAGGAATCTGGAATCCAATTCGTGCTTAACACAGAGGTAGGCCAAGACATCAGTGCTCAGGAATTGGTGGATCAGTATGATGCGGTTGTGCTTTGCGCCGGTGCAACCAAGGCGCGAGGACTTGATGTTGAAGGAAAAGCCCTTAAAGGGGTTCACTTTGCGGTGGATTTTCTCAAGGCTAATACTAAAAGCCTCTTGGATTCAAATCTTCAGGACGGCAATTTCATTAGCGCCAAAGGCAAGAAGGTCATCATTATTGGTGGAGGGGATACAGGCACGGACTGCGTAGCCACCTCCATACGGCATGGCTGTGAGAGCGTCTACCAATTTGAAATCATGCCTGAACCGCCTGCCGAGAGAAGAGAAGAGTCTAATCCTTGGCCGGAATGGCCTAAGAAACTTACTGTGGATTACGGCCAAGAAGAGGCCATAAGCCTCTATGGCAAGGATCCGAGACACTACCTTATATCCACTCAAAAGTTAGTGGGAAATGAGAACGATGAGGTCACTGAAGTTCATACCGTAGAAATCGCTTGGGTCAAGAACTCCTCTGGAAGAATGGTGCCTCAGGAAGTTCCAGGGAGCGAAAAAGTATGGAAAGCTGACCTTGTGCTTCTGGCTATGGGATTTCTTGGTCCGGAAGATACGATTGCCAATGAGCTTAAGCTGGATAGAGACTCCCGCAGCAATGTGAAAGCGGACTATGAGGTTTTTGAGACTAATGTGGATAAGGTATTCACCGCCGGCGATATGAGGAGAGGTCAGAGTCTCATCGTCTGGGCTCTCCAAGAAGGAAAGCTTGCCGCACGGGAAGTTGATAAATACCTCATGGGTAAAAGTGTCATTAAATAGTTAGGAGATGGCCCCAACCCTGAAAAATGGCGTTGCGGGCCATCTTGTTCATTATTACTATTTATCTTTGCCCAAAACGAGCGAAAGGCACTAGGCTTATCGCTCGTTTTCATGGTTTAATAGATGGATGGACACAGCAAATCTAGTTAAGATGAATGAGGGTGCATGAATGTTTATGTATGTTTTTCCGATAGTACTTATTGTAACATCGAATATTGTTTACAACGTATGCCAAAAATCCACACCTCAAAGTGCTAACCCTTTTTCGGCGTTGCTGATTACTTACTTAACTGCTGCAGTTTTAACCTTAGTGGCATTTCCATTTTATAAAACGGATAAAGGTTTTTTTCAATCCTTTAACGACTTAAATTGGACCAGTTTTGCTCTAGGTGCAACAATAGTGGGCCTTGAATTGGGATATCTGCTGGCGTATAGGGCGGGGTGGAATATCAGTGTGGGGTCCTTAGTCGCAAATATTATTCTTTATTACTTTAGGAGCGAGATACAATGACAGCATCGTACGATAGTGCAAAACATATTGCCCAAGATCAGACTATTTCGACCCGATTACTAAGCTGGTATGGAGTAGAAAAAAGAGATTTGCCATGGCGAAGGACGGGAGAGCCCTATGGGATTTGGGTGTCTGAAGTTATGTTACAACAAACTCAAGTTAAGACGGTCATTCCCTATTATGAACGATTTATCCAGCGCTTTCCCGGCGTGGAACAACTGGGGACGGCCAGCCTGGATGATGTCCTGACGATTTGGAGTGGGCTGGGATACTACTCTCGAGCTCGGCGTATGTGGGAAGGGGCTAATTATCTTCTCAAACAATTGGGTGGAAAAATGCCTAGAAATTATAAAAACCTTCTACAGATTCCGGGGATTGGAGACTATACGGCGGGAGCCATTGCCAGTATTGCTTTCGGGGAGAGAGTAGCTGCTATCGATGGAAATGTAAAGCGAGTAGTTTCTCGTCTTTTAGCCTGGTCGGAGCCAGTGGAAACTGTTCGCAGTTATCGTCACTTTAGAGACCAACTCATGCTATGGCAACCGGCTCTTCAAGCGGGGGACTTTAATCAGGCCTTGATGGAACTAGGGGCGATGGTCTGCACCCCAAAGAAACCGGACTGCGTACGTTGTCCGTTAGCTGAAAGCTGCCAGGGGTATTGGCAAGGGGACTTCCTGCGCTACCCTGTCAAGAAACCCAAGGCTCAGCGCCAAGTGGTGACACGCTTGACCTTTGTGCTGCGCAGAGGGAATACGTGTTATTTGCAGAAACGTCCTTCCAATGGGTTATTGGCCGATCTATGGGAGTTTCCAGGTGTGGAACTAAGTCCTGACCATTTCTGTGAGTTGGACGATAAGCTGCCTGCCTCTGCTCTGGGTAAGTGCTTTGCCCTTTTTCAACAATCCGTACCTGAGCGGACATTTGACAGCTTAGTCAGAGACCAATTCGAGCAAGGTTTAAGATTTGATGGTCCGATCTGGTATACCTTTAGCCACCGACAATGGAAAATGATCTGGGCGATCATCGATCTGCCGGATTGTCCCGATTCGCTCAATCTGCCCGAACCGCTTGAGACTGGACCATCGTGTGCGTTCTCAATGAAAGAATTAGATGGAGAATATAGCTTAGATTCTAGAAAAATAAATCCGCTTGGAGAAAGGGGATGCTGGGTTTCCATAAACGATTTAGGTGGGATCCCTCTTCCAGTGGCATTTACGGCCATTGTTGAGAGATTAACCCCTAGACTAAAGGGCTGAGATTAATTCGATTCAAGTTCTGAGCAAGACGCTTTTAGAGATGTCCATTCTAAATTTAATATTGTATACTTGGCCTGAAACAGTTGAATGTAGGGCAGTCTCTATGTTAGTTTAAATGTATAAAACAATAATGAATAGAGCAAAGGTGCTCATAAGAAATTTGTACTTGAGATAAGTATGAGTTTTTTAGGGGCGTCTTTTTCATTTTCTCAAGTCGTTCAGCTTAAGCAGGACATCGAGTCTTCGGGGGATGGATTGCCCAAATTTTAATAAGTAAGAATTAATCCGATCAGTTGAAAGGAGAGACAAAAATGCTTAGAGAAGGTGAAGTCCGGATTCCGTCCGGTTGTGCGATCAGTGGGATTATCAACCGCAGCGGACAAGTTTTTTCCGGAGAAGATATAATTCAGTCGATTGCTTTGATGCATGACCGTTCCAATGGCTTAGGTGGAGGATTTGCCGCCTATGGTATTTATCCTGAGTATGAGGACTATTATGCTTTTCACTTGTACTTTGAAGGATCGGAAGGAAAAAAACAAACAGAGGATTATCTCAATCACTTTTTCCATGTTGCAGAAAGCGGTGAAATTCCGACCAAGAAAACCCGGGCGATTAAAAACCCTCCCCTAGCTTGGCGTTACTTTGTCCGACCTAAACCAGGTTTTTTGCTGGAAGAGGAAAATGAAGATGAGTTTGTAGTACGCAGTGTGATGCACATCAATTCCGAATGCAAGGGAGCCTTCGTTGTCTCAAGCGGCAAAAATATGGGAGCCTTTAAAGGGGTGGGTTTCCCTGAGGATATCGGAGAGTATTTTTGCTTAGACAAGTATTACGGGTACAGCTGGACAGCGCACGGACGGTTCCCGACCAATACCCCTGGTTGGTGGGGTGGAGCCCACCCCTTCACCCTGCTCGATTGGTCCATCGTGCATAATGGAGAAATTTCATCCTATGGAGCAAATCGACGCTTTTTAGAAATGTACGGCTATAAGTTATCCCTGCAAACCGACACTGAAGCGATTACGTATGCGTTTGACTTTCTAGTTCGAAAACAGAAATTGCCGATGGATGTGGCCATCGCGACCTTAGCGGTGCCGTTTTGGAGAGACATCGAACGGATGATTCCTGAAAAACGAGTTCTTCTTAAAGCTGTGCGTGCTATGTATGGTAATTTATTAATGAATGGTCCTTTCTCCATAATTCTTGGCTCAAGCCAAGGCTTGATCGCACTTAATGATCGACTCAAATTACGATCGATGGTCGCGGCAACCAAAGGGGATTTTCTTTATCTTGCTTCTGAAGAATCTGCCATCCGGGAAGTCTGCCCTCACCCTGAAAAGGTCTGGGCTCCCCGCGGGGGAGAACCAGTGATTGCGACACTCGAGAAGAAGGGAGTACAAGGGTATGGCACTCAGTATGAATACGCCGGAGTTTCTTATTGAACGAACTAAAGATCGCTGCATTAATTGTCAGGTTTGCGTAAGGCAATGTGCGAACGAGGCACATCGTTGGGATGCAGAAGAAGAAAAGGTCGTCTCAGATGACGTCCAGTGTGTGAATTGTCATCGGTGTGTGGTTATGTGTCCCACTCATGCGCTCTTCATTCGGAAATTTCCTCTGGAATTTCGTGAAAATGCGAATTGGACAGCGAACACCATGAAAGCAATCTACAAACAAGCGGAAACCGGTGGGATCTTGCTGACCGGGATGGGGACAGATCGCCCTTATCCGATCTATTGGGACCACTTGCTGCTCAACGCCAGTCAAGTAACGAACCCTTCCATCGATCCACTCCGAGAACCCATGGAATTGAAAACCTTTCTGGGCCGTAAACCCGAGCGGCTTCGAGTGGAAAATGGAAAGCTTGTTGACCCCCTACCTCCTCAGCTAGAGCTCGATTTGCCGATCATGTTCTCGGCCATGTCCTTTGGTTCAGTAAGTCTTAATGTGGCTAAGTCCTTAGCTCAAGCGGCAGAAACCCTAGGGACTTTCTATAACACTGGTGAAGGAGGTCTCCATGAAGACCTCTATAAATTTGGCAAGAATACGATTGTTCAGGTGGCATCCGGTCGTTTTGGGGTTCATTCAGAGTATTTGAATGCGGGTGCAGCCATTGAGATAAAAATTGGGCAGGGAGCTAAACCAGGAATTGGCGGGCATTTACCGGGTGAAAAGGTCGGTGCGGAAGTATCCCGTACTCGGATGATTCCAGAACGCTCGGATGCAATTTCACCGGCACCCCACCATGACATTTACTCTATCGAGGATTTAACTCAACTTATTTACTCCTTAAAGGAAGCAACGAATTATGAGAAGCCAGTTATTGTTAAAATTGCCGCTGTGCATAATGTCTCCGCAATTGCTTCCGGGGTTGCTAGGGCGGGTGCCGATATCATTGCCATTGACGGTTTTCGTGGGGGAACTGGGGCTGCCCCGCTTCGGACTCGGGATTCAGTCGGAATTCCGATTGAACTAGCGTTAGCTGCCGTGGATAGCCGTTTGCGCAATGAAGGGATTCGGAATCAGGTCTCCCTGGTCGTCGGGGGAAGTATCCGGAATAGCGCAGACATTGTTAAGGCCATCGCGCTGGGTGCTGATGCTGTCTATGTAGCCAGTTCGGCTCTTATAGCCCTCGGCTGTCATATGTGCCAGAAATGTTATACTGGAAAATGCAATTGGGGAATTGCTACGCAAAAACCCGAATTAGTCAAACGACTGAATCCTGAGATCGGAGCAGAAAGAGTCACGAATCTTTTAAAAGCTTGGGAACATGAGGTTAAGGAACTCCTCGGTGGCATGGGGATTAATGCTATTGAAAGCTTGCGAGGAAATCGCCTGATGCTTAGGGGAATCGGACTATCAGATCGTGAGTTAAATATTCTGGGGGTCTTAGCAGCTGGTGAATAAAGATATAGTTCGTAAGTACCAGAGGTTGCTAGGCTATTGAGATTATTGAGACAGATAAGATAGCTATGACAATCAAGTAAATTCTAAGCTGGATTTTTTAATAAACTCGTTGAATTGATATTAATAGCGTTGTTTTATTTGAGTAAGTGGGCAGGTAGTTTTGCCTCAGGAGAGAGGAAGTGAGGTTTCGAATGAAACGTGTTTATGCCCGAGAAGAGGTATGTGTGGGCTGTAAACTTTGTGAAGTGTATTGTGCGACGGCCCATTCAGAGTATCCGTCGGACATTGTCAAAGCCTTTTTGAAGCAGAGGACAAAGCCCTTACCGAGAATTCTGGTCGAAGACAATTTAGAAATTTCATTTGCGCTCCAATGTCGACATTGTGATGAAGCACCGTGTACCAAAGCATGTATCAGTGGAGCAATGCAGAAAGATCTGGTTACGGGAATTGTACGCAATGATGAAAGCCGGTGTGTGGGGTGTTGGACCTGTATTCTCGCTTGTCCTTTCGGTGCGATTCGGCGAGATAATCAAGGACACAAAGTAGCTTCAAAATGTGACCTTTGTTCTAACGGTGCAGACGACTCAGATCCAGCGAATGCCTCAAATGTGCCGATTTGCGTTCAGAATTGTCCTAATCGTGCCCTTCAGTTTATGGATAGCGGTATAGAGGGAGGGGAGTAGCATGAATTATGTGATCGTCGGGAACTCGGCCGCAGCAATCGGGGCCGTGGAAGGAATCCGTAGTGTAGACCGAGAAGGAAAAATTTCGCTTTTTTCCAAAGAACCGCATCCGGCCTATTCCCGTCCTCTGATTTCCTATTATCTCTCAGGTAAAGTTACACCGGAGAAGATGTATTATCGAGATCCCGATTTTTATGAACGTCTGCAAGTAGAGGCTCATCTGGGGATCGAGGTTCAAGCCTTAAGGCTTGAAGAAAAGAAGGTCGAACTTCCTACAGGGGAAAAGACGGCGTATGATCGCCTCTTGATTGCAACTGGCGGAAAACCCATTAGCCCCCCTATCCCGGGCAGAGAGTACTCTGGAGTGTCAACCTTTTTGACTTGGGACGATGTGAAGGAGTTGGGAAAAGAACTCTTTCCGGGAATCAAAGTGGTGGTCATTGGGGCGGGCCTCATTGGCCTCAAAGCCACTGAGGCCTTGGTTAAGCGAGAAGCGAATGTGACAGTCGCTGAACTCTCGAATCGCATTTTAAGTGCCATTCTTGATGAAGACTCGGCTCAAATCGTCCAGAATCATCTTGAAGAACAAGGCGTAAAGTTTCAATTAAATAATACGGTGGCCGAGATTTTAGGTCAGAAGGGCAAGGTAACTGGAGTTCGCCTGCAGAATGGAGAAAATATAGAGTGTGATCGGGTAATCCTAGCTATCGGAGTCAGACCAAATCTGGATCTTGTCCGGGATACCGAAATCAAGCTAAATCAAGGTATCCTGATTAATCCGCAGATGGCAACGAGTGTTAGCGATGTCTATGCAGCCGGCGATGTCTCAGAAGGATATGACAAGATCTGTCAGGAGAACCGTGTCTTACCGATTCTGCCGAATGCCTATAAGCAAGGATTTAATGCAGGAGTGAACATGGCTGGAGGAAGCTCCGCATACCTAGGCGGATTCGCCATGAACGCCATCGGATTTTTTGACCTGCCCATGCTCACTGCAGGTATTATTAAACCTAATGCTCCCGATTTTCAAGAATATATCCAACAAGATCAGGCCAAGCAAAGTTATAAAAAAATTGTTTTGCGGGCCGGAAAACTGGTGGGGTATATTGCCTTAAATAGCGTGGATCGGGCAGGAATTCTTACGGGACTCATGGACCAAGAAGTCGATGTGACCCCTTTTCGAGAGCATCTCTTGCAAGAGGATTTTGGCTATATTCATTTTCCCAAAGAACTACGCAGTCAAAGACTTACCCTAAGGAAGTGAAACGGATGATTGTAATCAATGCCAAAGGACTCTATTATCGACAATTGAACAGCAAGATTCGTGAGGAACTTGCTACTGGCTCTGAAGAAATCGTGGTTAAAAACGTGAATGGGCAACGCTATATTGGAGATGGAATCACAGGCCAGGCACGTTTAACGCTTAAAGGAACCCCTGGAAATGATATGGCAGCCTTTATGAATGGCTTAGAGTTATTTGTTGAAGGAAATACTCAAGACAGTATCGGGAATACTATGAATGATGGGAAAATTGTGGTTCATGGAAGTGCAGGTGATACTGTCGGTTATGCCATGCGGGGTGGAGAGATTTATATTCGGGAGAATGGTGGATACCGGGTCGGAATTCATATGAAGGAATACCAAGCAAAGATTCCGGCGATTGTTTTGGGAGGGAAAGTAGGAGATTTCTTAGGGGAATACATGGCCGGTGGGGTTATTGTCGTCCTCGGTCTAGGCCTGGAAGACGATGAAGAAATAGTAGGTTCCTATTGCGGGACGGGGATGCATGGTGGAGTTATGTAT
The DNA here is from genome assembly GCA_003512645.1 of Desulfosporosinus sp. Taxonomy (GTDB): domain Bacteria; phylum Bacillota; class Desulfitobacteriia; order Desulfitobacteriales; family Desulfitobacteriaceae; genus Desulfosporosinus. Next base: position 10,287 of record DOPS01000307.1, on the reverse strand, counting down.
ATTCGAGGGGAAGTGGAAGACTATAAACTGGGCAAAGAAGTCAAAGTAGTAGAACTTTCTGAGCAAGATCAAGAACAGCTTAAGCGCTATGTTAAAGATTATGTTAAATATTTTGGCGGAAATTATGAGCAGATTATAGCCAAAAGATTTTCCAAGTTGATTCCTTATAATAAAAGACCCTATGGCAATCTTTATTGTGGCTGGTAAGCATTTTTTATGAACTATGGCTACAAACAGCCTTATTTGAGATATAATAAGGCTAATAAAAGAGAATTAGTTCATATTTTTACTTGAGAAAGGAGAGCATCTGAATTGCATTTTTCAAAAGAAGATTGTCTTAAGTTTGTGAAAGAAAATGATGTTCGGTTTATACGCCTACAGTTTACAGATATTTATGGCAGTATGAAGAACATTGCGATTACGGATAAACAATTTGCACACGCTTTCGAAAACGGAGTTATGTTTGATGGCTCAGCCGTGGCAGGATTCTCTGGTATCGAATCATCCGATATGTTTCTTTTTCCAGATCCAGCTACCTTCTCCATCATTCCGTGGAGGCCGCAACAAGGTAAGGTCGCGAGAATCATTTGCGATATCAAGAACCATGACGGTATGCAGTTTGAAGGAGATCCCCGCTATATTCTTAAACGAACCTTGAAGAAAGCGCAAGACTTAGGCTATACATTTCAAGTTGGTCCCGAATGCGAGTTTTTTCTGTTTTACAACGATGACGAAGGGCAGCCAACCACGATTACCCATGACTCGGCCAGTTATTGTGATCTAGCCCCGATCGATCTAGGGGAAAATACTCGTCGTGAAATTTGTATGGTCTTAGAGGAAATGGGGTTCGAAATCGAAACGTCGCATCATGAAACAGCGGCAGGGCAACATGAAATCGATTTTAAGTATACGGATGCTCTCACAGCGGCTGACAACATCATGACCTTTAAAATGGTGGTTAAGATTATTGCTCAGCGCAACGGTCTTCATGCAACCTTTATGCCCAAACCACTTCCTAACGTCAATGGTTCGGGAATGCATATTAATATGTCCTTAACCAAAAACGGAATCAACCTCTTTAATGGGGGTGAAACTAAAAACGATATTTCTGAAACGGCTAAGTATTTTACGGCAGGGTTGTTAAATCATATTAAAGGGATTACGGCCATCGCCAATCCCCTTGTCAATTCCTACAAACGACTACAACCAGGTTATGAAGCTCCAGTGCATATCGCCTGGTCTCACATGAACCGAAGTCCCTTGCTGCGAGTTCCGGCACCTCGGGGAGAAAGGACAAGACTGGAACTTCGAAGTCCTGATCCTACCTGTAATCCTTATTTGACCTTAGCAGTGGTGTTAGAGGCGGGACTGGATGGTTTAAACAATCGCTTGCCACTGGTCGATCCAGTTAAAGTGAATATTTATAACTTGCCCCCTGAACAGGAGAAAGATCTTAAACTCGAACGGTTACCCTCTAACCTCTTGTTCGCCCTTGAAGAGATGAAGAAAGATCCGCTGATTCAGTCGACACTTGGTGCACATACGTTTAACAAATATTTAGCTGCCAAGACTTTGGAATGGGAAGCCTACGATAACTCAGTCCATGCATGGGAGATTGAAAAGTATCTAAAACCTTATTAACGGTCGGTTTACGAAGATAGAAAGTATATGTTTTGGGTGGCATAAGTGCAACTAGGTGGCCGCCTTAGCTAACGCATAGGGCCAACTAAGTTTTCTTTACCCTGCTCAAAGGGGTGATTGTAGTGAGTGCGGGGAGTGTATTAATCGTTTGTGGAAAAGCTGATATGGCGAGCAGTATGCAAGCCATGCTGATAAAAGAAGGTTTTTATCCGGTAAGTTGCGCTCATTCTGCTAATGAAGCGCGCAGAAGTATTATTAACACTGTATTAGATTTAGTAATTATTAGCACTCCACTACCCGATGAACAAGGAACGGATTTGGTCTTCGATGCCCACGATAAAACATCCGCTGGCATAGTGGTGATCGCAAGACCGGATCAGCTGCTCGATATGCAATGTAGTCTCGAAAAGATAGGTGCCCTGATTCTGCCTAAGCCTATTAATCGCTTAACCTTGCTTCAAACTGCTCGGTTTGCACTATCTGTACGAAATTCGATGACTCAATTAATCAATGAGCGAGACAGATTAAAGAAGCGGATCGATGAGAGCAAGATCCTGGAACAAGCCAAATGGATCCTCGTAGAAAAGTTAAATATGAGCGAGCCCCAGGCCTTTCGTCTCATTCAGAAGAGGGCCATGGATTTGCGACTTTCTCAAGCTCTGGTCGCTGAAGAGATAATAAAGAAGTATGAATAAAAAGGGATACCTAGTTCATCAAAACTAGGTATCCCTTTGGCTTTATATAATAGAAATTATTAGGATTTCGCAAGAGGATGTCATCACTCATCAAAAAAGTCTCACTTAAAAAAGCATTGAATCTCTTGTTTTGTGATATCTGAAATCATGACTAAGCTTCGTTTGCCTGGTTCGAGGTCATATACCTTCACAGCGTCTCTAAGATCGAACTTTCCTGTTCCTTTAACAAGAGATTTTTGAGTGAATTTTTCTAGTAAGTCTACCTGATAAATTGCATCTTGCTTTTCGGGAAAAAGGGCCAGATAAAATATCTCGCTTTCGATCATATCCTGAAAGAAATGGGTGCCAAAGGATACATCGGGAAGGAAGCCAGTGTGACGGTAGCCGATCTCTCCCAAGATCGAAATATGATTCAATTCCGCAAAAGCAACGGGGACTCCTAAAGATGGAATTCGCGATCCCCATCTTCCTGGACCGAGAAGAAGGGTTGTGGTGGTCTTTTTGTGGATTTGCTTATTAAGCCTGCCCACGGTTCTAGCAACTTCGTATTTTTCCGACTGGCTGAGTAGGTTATAAGCGTAGGGGTCCACAACAATGACTTTATGAATTGTTGTGCAAATATTACCACCCATGAAGTGTCCCTTGCTTTTAAACAGGATTTGGTTCGCTGGAATTTCTTGAGGGAATTCAACGCGTTCCCTAAACCCTTGGACCTGTAAGGGCCTACATTGTAAGAGGTTAATGAGATACTGGCCATTGTTTCGGAAGTTCAGCGTGAATTCAATATCTATAGGATGGCAATAGGCCGCTTCAAGAGTTTTAAGAAGCTTCGAGAAGGTTGGCGCAAAATCGGTGTCAGCAAATAATGGGTTGAAACTAAAAACCCAAGACTCTTTGCGCTTCAGGCCGAGTTGTTTCATTCTTTGTTCTGTTTCTAGATCACGCTCAGCAATTGTCGTTTGATGTAAGTCGATATCTTGATCCATCAGACTTTGAATAGAAAGGCATTCTTGACGGTTTTGACGGATGTTCAAGACGTCCATCTTTTGTTGGGAATAGGCCTTGAAACTCTGAAGTCTATCATAAGGCATAGATTGGGGTCGATCTAAAGCCGCAATTCTAGCATAATCTCCTTCAAGCCGATTCACGGCTCTTGTCCCCAGGCCAAGCACAAGCCGTATCATACCGGCGTTAGGATTCATCTGAGTATCCCAAACATAGGCGTTGTGAGAAAAACCCACCCCTGCAAGATCAGGAAAAAAATAGTCTTGCTTATTTGATCCAGACACCCTTTGGACAAGCAGGGCCATTTGCTCTTCAGTATTGGTTAGACCATGTTTTTCCCGATAAGCAAGTGCTTCTTCGCTTAAGGTACTGGCAAAGACTTCTCGAACAGCCTCAGTGAAGTGATGGTATCGTTCGTCAAGGGTACCTTGATTGATACAGAAGACACTTTCGTATTTACCAGGAAAGGCATTTCCAAAGCCATCTTCTAGAAGGCTACTGGAACGGACAATAATCGGGGACTGACCGAAATATTCAAGCATTCTAAGAAATTTATTTTTTATCGTATCGTTAAACTGTCCCTGGAGAATTTTATCGCGCAGATAAGAGGCTTTTTCATAATATCGTTCACGTGTTCGTCGTTGTTCCAGCTTGAGTTTCCATAATTGATTATCAACAAGAAAAGAGTAAAACACATCTGAGCCAATATAAAATGAATCATGAGGTTCAAGGAGGCCTTTCCATGTTTTAGAGGCTTGGATTAGAATTTTTCGCGCTAGAAGCATTCCGATGGCTTTACCGCCGATAAAGCCCGAGCCGATCAAGCGTGACTTTGTGGACAAGATATCCTGAAGAGAAAAATGTTCATAGATTAGTTCAAGAATTCTCTCGTCACGGGTTAGAAATATCCTTGCTAGTTGCTGAATGCGCTCTTTCACTTGAGCTGAAGTTGAAGAGGAGGAAGAAAGGAGTTCGGCAGCCTTTAAAAATAAACGATCCCAGTAATCGAGATCACGCTCAGGATTTTCATCATCCTCTCCGAGCTGAGAATAGAGAGCAGCCACATCTCCACTGCTGGTTATGGGTGCAAATTGACTTTCATGGATAGAATGGGGAAGGAATAGGGTTGGAGTATAGCGATTCCAAACTTTTAATGGGTGAATGTAGGTCGTGGCATCGACTTGGAAAACATCGAACAAGACCTGAGTCGTATCACGAATCACAGCCGTGGTATGGAAGGAATTGTGGTTTTTGAAGGTCGCGAAATAAGCGATGGTATTCAACTCATAGAGATAAGGACAGGTTACCTTAAAGAAATTTCCGATCATCGAATCGGTGGCCCAACGATCTAAAAGCTCAGATAAACAGTCGAAAATATAGAAAACATCTCGTCCTTCACGCGTAATTTTTTCATGAATTTGGGCACAAAACTCTTCAAATCCGTTCTCAGCATTGACCGGAAAAATCTCAACTTCATTGGTATTCTTAATAAGTGGATCGTGTCGAGTAAAATTGATATAGATAATCTTTCTGGGTGGATCTGAATTCTTTTCAATAAAAGCATTGACGAATCTCTGATATACTTCAATCTCCCTAACCTGAAAAACGACATTATCTCCCATCCTCAGATGCTGGATCACGTCATCCAATCTAGCAAAGCCAGTGCTCACTATTTGGGGGTTTTCCATAGTCAGATACCTCCTCGTAATTAATGGAAGGACTTCCTAATAGGAGAGATAGAAAACTGGTTAGCGCCTAGCGCTGGCCATGACCAGAAGTATACAACTGTAAAATTATACTTTCTGCTCTGGAAATAGCCCAGTTGAATTCATCAGTTGTGCCGCTTAGCGTTATCGGAGTTTCAAAAAATAAATCAAAAACGGCGCTATAGAAAGACTCGTTCGTTTTCGAGTAATTTCCAAAGCGCCGTTGCTTTCTTATAATCGCTAAAGTGCGAGGTTTATATTGATTATAGTTATAATGTATCGCAAGAATAACCTCCAATGCAATAGATATTCAAAAAAATTAGGCAAACAGAAATTTAATCAGGTAGTCCAAAAAGTCTAAGGCGAGCATTACGACCATAACAACCATTACGATCAGATACCCGCTTGCTATATCAAGGTCTTAGATCAGGAGATCAAACAATTCCTGGTTCTCGTTGATAACCGTATATTGAATTCCCTTTTTGTCCATAAGGTCTTATGAAGCTTCTTTTCTATGACAAGAACTCTTACGTTTTCGGTTATAACGGAGATGTTTTTAAAAAATTAGTTGAGTATTGGATATCTCTGGTTACTGACTTTGACGGAGACCTAATAAAAAAACCCTATAGGGTTGACTTTTATTATTTGTCTACTCTATAGGGTAAATATTAAATTTAATAGAGTTTTTTACTTAAAATCGTGCAGTTCCTTAACTAGTAAACCATTACTTATCCGCCACGGTCTGACTCATAGGGTAATGTTATGGTATTCAGAGTTTGAGAAGGTTCAGTAACCTGACCTGTAGGCTCCAAGATCACTTTATACACGTACTCTGATGTCATCGCGGCCAGACAGCCTCCATATGAAACATTAAACTCAATTTTATCGCCTACTGAATAATTACTTTTAGCTTCAGTAACATCTAATATCAGATGGTCACTACTGGCACCTAAAATCACGATAGATTTATCATAAGGTATAATGTTTTTTGGATCTATGTCTTGCTTACCTATGGCACAAATAGCTCTTTTTCTAATACCATTATCTTCAAAAACGAGCTTATTTCCGAATGAATCTAATCCAATTTCACCAATCGGTAAAGAAGGCTTATTCTTTATTTCAATTACCTCAACTATTAATTTGAACGAATCATAATAGAGGCCGTCAATAGGGTCATCATTTAAGCCGATTCCTAGTGAGATCGAAGCACCAAGTCTAAGTTGATTAACTTCCAAAGGCAGAAGATCATCTTTAAACAAGCTCTACTAGCGCCTTAGCTATTTTTTCATTGCCACAAAACACCTTAGTTACTCCAGTCGCAGTTATTCCCTTTTTTTTACATTCGTCAACCAGTTTAGAAGCATTCAATCTAATCTTATTAACATCTACTTCTATTCTTGGATATGTCATTTACTGATAATCGTTTTGGCAACTGTTATTGGCTCATTTTCTGGCTTAAGCTTTTCCATGGTGAAACCAGTGTAACCATAGATGACTGATATAACAGGTGATAATAAATTCAAGAAGGCATAAGGAATATAGGCAAACGGACTAACGCCTAAAGTGGCGAACATGAACGCACCACATGAATTCCAGGGAATTAAAGGTGATGTCATTGTTCCAGCGTCCTCTATTATCCGAGAGAGGTTTTTAGGATGTAGGTTTTTCGCCTTAAACGCAGGAGAATACATCTTACCTGTAAGAACAATAGACAAGTACTGGTCAGCTGCCAGCAAGTTTACAGCAATAGCAGTTAAGACGGTGCTTAGTACCAGCGAACCGGTTGACTTAGCAAATGTCAATATTTTTTCAACAATAGCTTCCAGCATTCCCGTTTTTTCCATGATCCCGCCCAAGGTTAAGGCAATCATGACTAAAGAAATTGTCCACAGCATTGAGTCGAGACCGCCTCTGGAAAGTAACTCGTCTACAAACTCTACGCCTGTTTCAGCAGCAAAACCATAATGTAAAGTTTCAACTATACTTGCCAAGCTTGCCCCTTGGAATATAACTGCAAAAATACAACCAAATACTATTCCGCCAATTAGCCCAGGAATTGCAGGAATTTTGAAATAAACCATTAAAATTACTAATAGAGCAGGAAGTAATAGAATAGGGTGAATATAAAAGGAGTCATTTAAGGTAGCAAGAACCGTGCTAATGTTGTCAGTAGCTGCTGTGCCTGAAGCGTACTTGACTCCTAAAATTGCATATAAGATTAAGGCAATTATCCACCCAGGCAAAGTAGTATAGACCATATGACGAATATGGTCGAATAAGTCAGTACCGGTAACAGCGGGAGCCATGTTAGTAGTATCTGATAGAGGTGACATCTTATCGCCAAAATAGGCGCCTGATACAACGGCACCAGCTACCATTGGCAGAGGAATCCCCATTGCTTGTCCAATCCCGATTGCAGCCACGCCTATGGTACCAGCTGTAGACCAGGAGCTGCCGATAGCCAAGGAAGTGAGACTGGCTATCATACAGACTGCAACTAAAAATATTGAAGGTTTTAGAATTAAAAGACCGTAATATATCATTGAGGGTACTACCCCGCCAATAATCCATGAACCTATAACCATTCCAATAATCATTAAAATGATCATTGCTTTTAAACCAGAAGTAATTCCCGTAGTTATGCCCTCTTCGATCTCATTCCATTTCTTCCCTGTTCTTAGTCCCATTAGCCCTGCAAAAACGGCAGACAGCACCAGGGGAATCTGTGGATCACCTTCCAGAACCTTAATAGTGTACAGCAATGATGACATTAGAACGATTACTACAAGAATAGCCTCCCAAAAATATGGTTTTCGCCTTTCCTTAGCCAAAACAATTCCCCCAATTATTTTTTATTTATTGCGAAAAGTTTAATTTTTATAATTTTCGCAAAGTTCACTATTGAAAAATCATTACTTATTATATAAAATTACTTGCATTATTAAAAAATAAATCAACTGAGCTGATAATCCCAGATTCAGCCAGGATTTCCATGGCTAGGTTTTCGATGTTGTGGAGAAACGTTCATATGTCATCCTTTCTTTACTTATTGAATGCTTTGAATGAAAGATTAATTTCCTATTCTACATTCTAATTTCTGAATAATGCAAAAGTTATGCCAGAAGCATAAGGCCGTTTAATGATTCTACCAATATTGTATCAATTCATCGTTAAATAGCGTTACTGAATGGGCAAACTCAGCAAGTCCTTGGGTGATTATTAAGTAAAAAGAAAATCGACAAGAAGGAAAACCATTTTCTCTCCCGAATATTCCAGTATGATATGCAAAAAAATTTGCAGATGGAGAAATAATATGAATGAAGTCAGCCTAGCGATAATTTTAGACCAACTAGATGAAGGAGTGCATGTTGTCGACCTTCAGGGAAACACCATATACTATAATAAGGCCATAGGGCGCATGGAAGGTTTAGCGCCAAAGGATGTTTTAGGGCAAAGTTTATTACGGTATTTTCCTTCCTTGTCCAAGGAAACCAGTACACTTTGGCAAGTTTTACAGACCCGTAAACCCTTAGTACAAGTTAGTCAGACGTATCTCAGTCCTCGTGGAGAGAAGATAACGAGTGTAAATAATACATTCCCGTTATATATAGAAGGAGAGTTTGTGGGAGCGTTTGAGGTGTCTAAGGACTTAAGCCGGGTGGTCCGCTTAACGGAGCAAGTGGTTCAGCTCCAGAGTGAACTCCACCCACCCTTACCCAATAAGGCTAGCAAGGGATCACTTTTCTATACTTTTAATGATATTATGACTCAGAGCGAAGCCATGCTCGAATTATTGAAAAAGGCGAAACGAGCGGCGAATACTGGAGTGAGTGTATTAATTACGGGAGAAACAGGGACTGGCAAAGAAATGGTTGCCCAGAGTATTCATACCTATGGTTCACGTGCTCGTGGACCGTTTATTGCTCAGAACTGTGCCGCATTGCCAGAGAGCTTACTAGAAGGGATTTTATTCGGTACGGTACGAGGAAGCTTTACTGGGGCCATGGATCGTCCAGGCCTGTTCGAACAGGCTCAGGGAGGGACCATTTTATTAGATGAGATTGATTCTATGGGGCTAAACCTACAGGCAAAATTACTGCGGGTTTTACAAGAAGGAAGAGTTCGTCGCTTGGGGGACGTGCGGGAAAAAGTAATTGATGTTCGAATTTTGGCAACCACAAATCAGCCCACTGAAGAGAGCATACTTCAAGGTCGAATTCGGCCAGACCTCTATTATCGGATTAATGTTTTGGAAATCGCTCTCCCTCCCTTGAGGGAACGTCAGGAAGATATCGAACTTTTAGCTCATCATTTTCTAAAGCAAATGGCAAATAAACATCAGCGAAGCATTCCAACGATTAATTCTGATGTTCTTCTCACCCTGAAAAAGCATGACTGGCCTGGTAATGTGAGAGAGCTTGCACATATTGTCGAAGGGGGGCTGGTAACATCAGATCAGGTATTTAGTATTAACGAGTTGCCGAATTATTTGCAAACGAAAGCTCCAACTCAAAAGCAGCAGAGAGACTTGGAGGAACTAGCGGCCTTGCCCCTTCAGGAAAGTCTTCATCTATTAGAAGTGAGCTTGATTCGGGCGGCTTTGGGTAAGACCCAAGGGAATTTAACCCAAGCTGCTAAACAATTAGGGATTTCACGCCAATTACTTCAATATAAGTTACGAAATTTGAAACAGTAAGGATGTTTAATAAAAGCAAGATATTTTGCAGGAGGGCAAAATATCTTGCTTTTTTAACATGTTTATCAATGAAAAAGTGGTTGTTCTTGAGATAAGGCACAATAATTATTCATGGATAGCAGGGCTGGTTTATGGCATAACTTTTGCATTAATAAGAACAATGTAAGAAATTTGCAACAACTTTGGCTGATAAAGGTGAGGAGGGTTCAATATGTCTGAAATACGTGTGATTCAATGGGGTTTGGGTGCCATGGGGAGTGGAATGGCTCGCTTAATGGAGTCTAAAACTGGGCTCAAGATCGTCGGTGCCTATGATCAAGATCCACAGAAGATTGGGCGGGATTTGGGAGATTTTTTAGGGGGAGCAGAGAATGGCGTTAGGATTCAACAGCCACCCAATGTGGGAGAGATGAGTTTAGAAAAAGCAGATCTTGTCGTCCTGGCAACATCCTCCTTTACGAAGGATGTTGCTCCCCAAATTGAGATAGCCCTCAAACATTCCTTAAATGTGATTAGCATTGCGGAGGAAATGGCTTACCCATGG
>DOPS01000354.1:18107-34195 GCA_003512645.1 Desulfosporosinus sp. | reverse complement strand
AAATAGAACTGCCCGGCGCACAAGAAGACACCCACTTCTATTTAACTATACTAAGAAAAGGGATAGTAGTCATAGTAGTCTATGAACGAGCTATCCCTTATTTCTTTACTGTGTTTACAGCTTAACTATACTAAATAAACAACGTAGCCATAGTAAACAACGTAACCAGAATGTCCTAGGTTGAGTGATCGAACTATCGGGTTAGTTGTCCGGGTGCCACGAGGGATACCGGAGCCGAAGGCGAGGATATGCTCGCTGGCATCCCATGGACAACAGCGCATGTAACAAGCTTAAGGACCGAAGGGACATTTTCCTCCGCAGAGGACAAATGTTCCTTCTGGCTAGCGCCGAGCGTCGTATCCCCCTCCCGTCAGTCTACGTTCTTCCCCATGCTATTAGTGCGTTGTTGACATGTAAACAACGTGAGAACCGCTTTGTGATGCGGCTTCTCTCTTCGTTAGTATAGATAATCCAATGAAGTGGGTGTTACTTATTTTGCTTCGGTGGGGGTAGATATCCTACGGGCTACAGTGTTTTTTGGGGTTAGCCCTTCGGCATTAGTCTATCCTACGCCGACAGGTATTCCTTTTGGGATCGCGGCTTCGGCGATACTCTCCGCCGGAGACTATCGTACCGGAGACTAATGTCTCCTTCGCCGCGAAGTATTCCTTTTGGGATTAGGCGGCTCGGCGAAACCTATCCTCAGCGCGATCGTATTCGTTAAGGGCCATGCGCTTCAGCGATACTCTATCCTACGCCGATAGGTATTTCTTTAGGGATTGCGGCTTCGGCGATACTCTCCACTGGAGACTATCGTCACAGGAAGCTTTCGTCACCGAAGTCTCGATGTTCAGCTTTAGCTGAACGAGTTCACTGAAAACAAAAAAAGTCCGGAATAATTCCGGGCTACATTGTGAGGCATATCTTTTTTCATTATTTAGTTCCTTTGTGTTTGCTCAAACTATATACTTCATTCAATAGTATGTCCAACTCACGGCTAGATGTGACTACTTCTTCAGAAGTCAGCTCATTACATAAGGCAAGTCTATTTAGTTGATCGCGTTTCTTTTCAACGGCATTTAGTAAATCTGATAGCTCCAGTAAATCCTCCTTCATTAAATCACCTTCCTCACCTTCCAGTAAGCTAAACTACAAATGCTTAATGGAATAAGGTTAATCCGTTTAATGATATAAGAGACACTTGAGAATGCATTATGATATACTTGGAAAAATGCCTATAAAATTTTAAAACACAACAACTATCTACTCATCATCACCTCTAAGAATTCGCAAATAATTCATATTCTTTATTTAGTTATATTATAACTTTGTCCAATTAGCAAGGAATTATAATCTATAAATCCCTTGTATTTTGTAGATATATGGAAGATCTCCACAGGTTCATGAATTTTATTCCCAATCTCACTCAAAATCTTTACGTTGCTAGGCAAAGTTTCTGGTATGAGGTTGAACAAGTGCGAATTAGTAAGTTTTAAGCCCTCAGCGGAGAATAATGTAGGATTAAATCCTTCGAGTTTATCAAATTCAAAGAAGACACCCACTTCTATAAGTAGGTGTCCTTATTTTGCTTCGGTGGGGGTAGAGTCCCACCGAAGTCTCGATGTTCAGCTTTCGCTGAACGAGTTCACTCAGCGATAATGGATAAAATAGCTGCTGAGGTGATTATTTTGAAATATAATGTTGGGCTGAGCAAATTGTAAGAATTATGATCGGAATATTAATCGTTCTTTTTGGTTACTATCCGAACAAAAGCCGACAAGAGCAAAGAAAAGCCTAACCGGCATACCCCATAGGGTGCTCTTAAATATCTTCACTAATGGGAAATTCAAGATCAGTCTTTGCTGCCGTCTTCATCTTTAAGTCCAGAATGACCTCATACAAAGTGTTAAGCTCTATGATTTCAAGATTTTTATATCTCGAAGAATCTCTTAGAGTGTTCTTGGCTATGTAGACACGTTTGAATCCCATTCGGTCTATTTCCCGGATGCGGGCTTCGATCGAAGGGACCTTTTTTAGTTCTCCAGTGAGGCCGACATCCGCCACAAAAACAGTATCATTGGGAATCGGTTTGTCTTTCACCGATGATACTATACACATGATAATGGCTAAGCTTACTGATTGTTCTTTGAGTTGAAGACCACCTGTTGTTTTGATAACCACATTTTTATCGTAGAGGTTGATCTTGCCTCTTTGCTCCAAAATAGAAATCAGGGTGTTTAATTGATCTCTTCTTAAACACTCCGCGATTCTCGACGGATAGGGAGTGAACGACTTCGATACCAGGCTTTCGACTTCTACAATAATGGGGCGTGTCCCCTCTTTGATCACGGTCAAGGCGCTTCCTGAAACCGTTTGTCCGGCTCCCCTTTGGGTCATAAAGAACTCAGACGGGTTATCAATGGATAACATGCCTTGTTCAGTCATCGAGAAGAACCCGATTTCTCCTGTACTTCCGAAGCGATTCTTCGAACACCAAGCTCCCCTCAATTCTTCGCCATTTTCTCCATTGAGAATTAACACCGCGTCGACCAGATGCTCTAGCGCTCGAAGTCCCGCGATTTCATCGTCTTTCGTCATTTGCCCCACCATGATCACAGCTCTGGGGCGGCTGTTATTTTTCGCTATTTTTAAGAGTTCGTTGGCACACTCCATTGTTTGAATCGGCGAACCAGGCCGGGAATTATGTTCTTCAAGGGTGAACGTCTGAATACTGTCGATAATAATCAAATCTGGGTCAAGTTCCTCAATTGAGGCCAGAACATGGTTCATGCTTGTATCAGAATAAATCCAGATGTTACTCTTGCTTCCATTCAGAATTCGATCTGACCTACTTTTAATTTGACTATCACTCTCTTCGGCTGAAGCATATAGAACCTTGTAGCCCTTATTGGCAACATCATCGGCTACTTGTAAAAGCAAGGTTGACTTTCCTGCACCAGGCCTTGCTGTCAAGATAATGATAGAATCCTTGACAATGCCTCCACCCAGTACTCGGTTAAATTCACTAATACCTGTTACAATTCTATCGCTATTTCCAGCTAAGACCTCAGATAGCCTCTTCGGAGAGGTCCTTCTTTTACTCGGTGATGACGTCGCTTGAGGTTGACTCTCTGATTCTTCGAATGTATTCCATTCCTCGCAGTTTTGACACTTTCCTAACCATTTTGGACTTTCGGATCCGCAATTAGAACATCTATATACTACCTTAGTCTTCATCCATACAACGCCCCATCCCCGAAGGGGCAATTCATGAATCGAACGATCATCAATTGCCCCTACAAACTGTTTAAAGCTTAGAAAATTTCATTTTTCCATCTTCTGCTTCTACACGAATCCGATCTCCGCTTTTAAATTCCCGTTCGAGTATTTTTTCCGAAAGAGCATCTTCGATTAAGCGCTGAATGGCCCGACGGAGGGGTCGCGCTCCAAAGATCGGATCATTTCCCTCTTTGGCAATCAATTCAATAGCACTCTTCTCAACCTGAAGCTCCAAGCCATTTTCACTCAAACGCTTATTGACCTGATTAATCAATAGTTCGGAGATCTTTAATAAATGTTCTTCTTGGAGGGAATGGAAGACCACTAGCTCGTCAATCCGATTTAGGAACTCTGGACGGAAGGATCGTTTTAGCTCTTCCATTACATAGCCACGCATATTTTTATAATCCGTTTTTTCGTCTTTTTTGGCTGCAAAGCCCATGGCTTCCTTCTTGAGGAAGGAAGAGCCTACATTGGAAGTCATGATTATGACCGTATTTCGGAAATCTACTGTCCTTCCTTTAGTGTCCGTTAAGCGCCCATCTTCTAGAACTTGGAGTAAAATATTGAAGGCCTCAGGATGCGCCTTTTCGATTTCATCCAACAAAATGACACTATAGGGTTTTCGCCTTACCGCTTCTGTGAGCTGACCCCCTTCATCATGTCCAACATATCCCGGAGGTGCTCCTACAAGTCGAGACACTGCATGTTTCTCCATATATTCGGACATATCAATGCGAATCAGAGCCTTTTCATCCCCGAACATCCCTTCAGCCAAAGCCCGACCAAGCTCGGTTTTCCCGACCCCTGTTGGTCCTAGGAATATGAAGGAACCTATAGGACGCTTCGGATCCTTCAACCCTGCCCGTGCTCGACGTACTGCCCGCGCCACTGCCGTGACTGCATCCTCCTGCCCAATCAGTCGTTGATGAAGAACATCCTCCAAATGCAAAAGGCGTTCACTTTCTTCTTCAGCAAGTTTTTTGACGGGTATTCCCGTCCAGCTCGCTACGATTTGAGCGATGTCATCCCCTGTAACCATGGCGTTTTCTTTATACCGCTTATCTTGCCACGCTCCTCGTAGCTCAGCAAGCTCGGCACGGAGTTTTTGTTCCTGATCACGAAATTCAGCAGCTTTCTCAAATTCCTGACTGGAAACAGCCGCTTCCTTTTCTTTCTTTAATCGTTCAGTTTCTTCCTCAAGCAGTTTCAAATCAGGTGGTGCTGTAAAACTAGCCAGTCTAACACGTGAAGCTGCTTCATCCATCAAATCAATAGCCTTGTCTGGTAAGAAGCGATCTGAAATATAACGATCAGATAGTCGAGCCGCCGCTTCAATCGCCTCATCCGTGATCTTAACTCGGTGATGAGCTTCGTAACGATCCCTTAAACCGCTGAGAATCTTTATTGCTTCCTCGGCAGTTGGCTCACCAATCTTGATGGGTTGAAAACGTCGTTCTAATGCTGAATCCTTCTCAATGTATTTACGGTATTCATCTAAGGTTGTCGCCCCAATACATTGAAGCTCACCCCTCGCTAGGGCAGGTTTTAGAATATTTGCAGCATCGATTGCGCCTTCTGCAGCTCCTGCCCCGATCAAAGTATGCAATTCATCAATAAAGAGAATGATGTTTCCATCTGCTCGGATTTCCTCCATAACTTTCTTTAAACGCTCTTCAAACTCGCCACGGTATTTACTTCCAGCCACCATGGCCGAAAGATCTAAAGTGATAACCCGTTTATTTAACAGTATTTCCGGTACTCTATTACTGATAATTCCCTGTGCCAATCCTTCAGCTATGGCTGTTTTTCCGACGCCAGGCTCCCCTATTAGGGCAGGATTATTCTTAGTTCGGCGGCTTAGGACCTGAATAACCCGTGCGATCTCCTCTTCTCGGCCGATTACCGGATCTAAACGACCTTCGCGCGCTTGCAGGGTTAAGTCACGACCATACTCGTTGAGCGCTGGCGTATTGACAGACCCGCCACTTTTATTAGAAGACGAAACTGAATTAGCTGCAGGCAATGTCGCTTCTTCCAATTCTCCGCCTAAAAGTTTCACCACTTGTTTCCAAACTCTCTCGGGACCCACGTTGAGATTTGCTAAGATTCGAGCAGCAATGCCCTCCCCTTCCATAATTAGCCCCAAAAGCAGATGTTCTGTGCCGATATAATTAACCTCTTGACGGTGTGTCTCCTCATTGGCTAACTCCAGAACTTTTTTAACTCGCGGTGTGAGTCCTACCTCTCCGCTAAAAGGTTGACCCACCCCTGCAATTTGTTCAACCTGACTCTGAATTTTCGCAAGATCTAAGCCCAATCCTGTTAATGCTTGGGCAGCAATTCCTTCTCCTTCTTGAATCAGTCCCAGCAAAATGTGTTCGGTTCCTACTACCTGATGTCCCATTCGTTTCGCTTCACTATGGGCTATCGCTATAACTTTCTGAGCACGTTCTGTGTAACGTCCTTTCATAATTCCTTCATCCTTCCATAATCGTAATTTACAATGCCGTCCGTTCTCGTATCAATCGGGCCCGTTCCTCGTCCCGCTGGCTGGGGTCAAGTTCTCGGTCTAGGATATATTGCAAACATCCTGGCCGAGTATCAATCATTAACGTAGCGAAGCAATCTTTGATTTTCGGTAATAAACCCATATCCGTCCCTAGTCGGTCATGCGACAAGAGATGCATGGCATCTTCAGACGAAAGTAGCCGAGCGTTTTGTAAGGTTCCTCGAGCCCTCCATACCTTATCCTCTAGGAACATAGGCATTTGCTTGCGGAGTGATTCTCGTGCCTGGAGTTCATGCTCTACGATTTGTCGCGTCACCGCGTCCAAATGAGATAGGATATCCTCTTCACTTTTTCCAAGGGTTATCTGATTAGACACTTGGAACATGTGTCCAAACGCTTGAGAGCCTTCTCCGTAAAGTCCTCGCACAGCGAGCCCCAAACGCGTCACTGCTCCAAGAACCTGTTGAACCTGCTTCGTTATCACTAAGCCCGGCAGATGAACCATGACCGATGCCCTCAGTCCCGTGCCCACATTCGTTGGACAAGCGGTGAGATAGCCATGGCTTTCGCGGTAGGCAAAATCCAATTTTTCCTCCAGAAGATCATCTAAGGCCGTTGCTAAGCGATGTGTCTCTTGTAATTGATTACCCGGCAAAAGAACTTGGATCCTAAGGTGATCCTCTTCATTAACCATAACCGCATATCGATGGTCAGGAGCCAACGCCACTCCGCGCGCTCCAGTTGATCCTCCTAAACTTGGACTGATTAGATGTTTTTCGATAAGCACTTGATGTTCTATGCTGCTTAACTCTGTTAAAGATATATACACCAATGGCTCAATATTCCCGGCGGCAAGTACCTCCGAGAAGGTTTTTTCAACCTGTGCAGCACCTTCTGAACTAATAACATGGGGGAAGGGAAACTCTTCGAGGTTGCGCGCTAATCTCACCCGGCTGCTAATCACAACCGGAGAATTTGGCTCGCTCATCCAGGCACTGCTCTGTAAGAGTAACTCCTTACGAATCATTGGTTTCCCCTCCTTTCGCTTGTTCAATCTGACGAATCTGATCCCTGACTAAGGCTGCCTCCTCAAACGCTTCTTGTTGGATTAAGGTTTGAAGCGTCTCTTTCAGGTTTCTGATTTCCATACGATTTTTGATAGCAACCCCACGTCTCGCTGGGATTTTCCCGACGTTCTGGCCGCCACCATGCACACGACGAAGTAACGGTTCGAGCTGATCTTCAAAGGTTTCATAACACTTACTGCATCCCAGCTTCCCTGCTTGAGTTATTTGGGTAAAGCTAAGACCACATTTGGGACAGGTCCTCTCCGAAGGCTGTTCAATTGACTTTGGATTAAACCCAAAAAGGGCCTGCAAAAACTCAGGTACAATCGCTGGATGGAAAACAAAACTTACTTCTTGGTTTTTCTTAGCACATGATTCACAAAGGTATACCTCACGAGTTTGTTCATTTTCGGTAATGGATAAACGCATAACCGCTTCTTGCTGTTGACAATGTTGACAAAGCATGTCAACTCCCCCTTTATACCAAATCATCCCTACTTAACGTTGTCAAAATGTTCTTCATTAGACGTGCTCGTAACATATCCCAATCTCTGAACTCTCCACTTAAATCATTACCAGATACAATACTCTTAATCATCGCCGCTTCCCGAGTCGTGACAAGNNAATTGTCTCATTACTTGTTGGTACTCCCCTTCGAGGCCTAACCCTAAACGAATAATTCGAAGATACCCTCCACCCCCCCGGCGACTTTCAACCAAGTATCCCCGTTCGACTGTGAAACGAGTATCTAGTACATAGTTGATTTGAGATGGAACACAGGCGAACTCACCCGCAAGCTCGCTTCGCTGCAAAACGATATACCCCTCTGAGGTTTTTTCTAATACCCGTTTCAGATATTCCTCAATGCGATCCGCAAGGTTTCCCATTGTAATGTACTCCTTATAACAATATATTTCTAAGTTATCCCCCACATACTTATTATTGACCTTTCCTGACCTTCTATCTATATGATACCCATTTTTAGAAATTTTGCAAAGGATTTTTAGAAAAAAATTAGTTTGGAGAGGGTTAAGTCTGCCACTTAACCCTCTCCAAACTATCAATGCTCAATTCATAAACCTAATTTGAAAACAAGACAAAGTAAAACCAAGAGGATAATGTTAAGAGACCAACACTACCCAGTAACCAAATAACAGGTTTTCCTTCCAGCGGTTTTGAATAGACTTCTTGCTCTATTGATTGATTGATCGCTATTTGATCGGTTTGTCTGGAGACTGATCTTTTTTCAGGAATAGCTTCCCCTAACTTACGTATCCCCGTTTTGGATGAGGTAACACGGGGTGCCACGTCGTTCCATTGTAATGAACCCCGCAGCATCTGTTGAAGTTCTTTAGGACTCAACCAAACATTATCTTCTTTCATGAAACGGTCTGCCTCCACGTCGCTAATAGCAAGTTCTTACTGTGCTATTCGCGACCTAAGAAAAAATCCCTGCCACGTAGACAGGGACGTTTGTCCTAAAATATCTGCACAATTGCTATAAATTTGCTATAAATCCTACTTGCGCGTCGAGCATATTCGCTCTCGCGACGTATTACCCCTAATTTCAATCTGTAACGATTCTTCTTACTTAATAATTAGTACTGGACAGCTTGCTCGTTGCAACACCCGTTGACTTACACTGCCAAGGACCGAGCCAGTTATTGCACCGTAGCCATGACTTCCCATAACGACTAAGTCAATGCTTTCCTGCTTGATCTGATCTAGGATAACGGTTACTGGATGACCTGCTTCTACTCGTTTGTTAATGACAATCTGCCCCTGATCAACTCCCGAAAGGGTTACATCTAAAGCAAGTTCTCCGTTTTGATCAAGTTGTTCTTGCGTCACCGTGATTCCATAAGAAATGGTATACCCCCAATAAGCCTGAGGAGTATAGCTAACATGAAGTAGTAACACCTCCGCTTGATATGAACTGGCTAACTCTAAGGCCATTTTTAAGGCGCGGCGAGAATTTTCAGAGGCGTCAGTTGGGACAAGAATCTTTTTAAACATTCTATCACCCCTTTCCTTGAAGCTTGATCAATTGCCTATAATATATCCTATTCACGCAATCCGCACAACGTAATCTCTGGTTAGACTTTCGGCCATTATAATACAACCAATTCTCGAGGGGTTATGGATAAATATCTGGCACCCAGCTCTGACTCGACGACCGCAGTATCTTCAATTCCTATGGCACCAACTCCCGGGAAAATAAACTTGGGTTCGATGGCTACCACCATCCCTGGTTTGATCACTACGTTTGAACCCTTACTAAGGGTCGGAAGTTCATCAAGTTCCAACCCTACCCCATGCCCAATAAAACTTACTCGACTTGTTCCGTACCCCATAAAATTCTCTGCATAGGGTGTATTTTCACGAACCCAAGTCAAGATTTCCTGGTATATTTCACCGGCCAATCTCCCCGGTATTAAGGCAAGGCGAATTTTTTCCTCAATTTTCAGGGTAAGCTTGTAAGCTCTTGTTAGCTCGTCCGATAAAGGTCCGAGGCTTAGGATTCGTGTTTGGTCAATCTGATAACCATGAACGGTTGTCACCATATCAAGGACAATTGGTTCGCCCGCCTGGATCTGGGCCATCGATGCCCCATTCGGATGAGCAATACATATGCCCTGCCCATTCACTGGCCCATCAAAACAACTTGACACCGTAGCGCGGGCTCCCGAAGTTATTGCTCCAACATGGAATTCTGAGCCAAAACCGCGCATCCTCACATAACCACCGTGTCCCAAGGCCCGTGCCTTACCCGCTAATAGCCCCTCTAGTTCAACTTCGGTCATTCCTATATGTAGAATTTCCTTAGCAAAATCCAACACCGGGGTATGAATCTGAGCACTCTCTTCGAGACGGGATAGTTCCCACCTGGATTTTACAGCACGCTGTAAGCGGATTTCTGGCGAAACATCCAGAAACATGACCTCCGGGAATAGTTTGCGATAACGCTCAAATTGATTTACCGGAAGGACATCAAGTTCTAGCCCTAGCACACTTGGGAGAGAAAGCCCTGCCTCTTGAATGTCTTCGGGAATTTTAGACAAGCCTCGCAGTATGATTACGTTCCAAGGACTTTCTCTCTTAGCTCTGGCAAAATCTCTGTAGGCTAATACAAGCGGCATTCCTTCCTGGGGAACGTAGACATGGACATTTTGGGCTGTACCAGTATAGTAGAGGGTATCCGCGCGTTGGACCAAAAGTGCCCCATCGATTCCTTTTTTAATCAGTTTGTCTTGGAAAATCTTCATTCGGTCTTGTAATTCTGGCATAGGGACTTGCATTCTAACTCCTCCGCCTCGTTAAATATTCAGAATTATATCTCTTTTGCTTATTATGGTCA
Source organism: Desulfosporosinus sp. (assembly GCA_003512645.1). GTDB lineage: Bacteria > Bacillota > Desulfitobacteriia > Desulfitobacteriales > Desulfitobacteriaceae > Desulfosporosinus. The sequence goes on along the minus strand of DOPS01000354.1, from coordinate 23,979 downwards.
GATTGGATATACATTGCAAGTCTTTTTCGTATAAACATCAGTTTCCCCTAGATAGTTACTATAGTAGTAAATATGCTCTGAAAAAGTCATACTTTCTGAAAGTGTCGTAAGTGAAAGGATTAGGACAGTATAAAAGCCGAGCAGGAAGTTCCCGCTCGGCTTTTATGTCAGTATTTTCCGGGCAAATCTTCGAAATACCCCTGGGGATGCGAACAAGCCGGACATAGTTCAGGTGCTTCCGTGCCATCATGGATGTAGCCACAATTTGTACATTTCCATAAAGTGGCTGTTTCTTTTTTGAAGATCGTTCCCTTTTCGATCCCTAAGGCATAATAATCAAAACGATTCATATGATGCTTTTCCACTTCTGCAATTGTCCTAAAGGCCTTCGCGACATCAGGAAATCCTTCTTTTTCCGCAACCGTGCCGAAGTTTGAATAGATTTCTGTCCATTCTTCTCTTTCCCCTGCTGCAGCCGCCCTTAAGTTGCTTAGCGTGTCTCTATTAACTAACGGATAGTCTGCATCGACATGAATGACATCAGTTTGATCTTGAACGTGGGCGGCCAAAAGTTTATAGAAGACTTTCGCATGTTCCTTTTCGTTAGCAGCTGTTTCTTCAAATACCGCTTGAATATGTTGATACCCTTCCTGCTTAGCCACTCCCGCAAAAATAGCATACCGAGTGCGTGCTTGAGACTCACCTGCAAACGCCTTACTCAAATTCTTAAATGTTTCTGTTTCCTGAAAGTTCATGACACACTCTCCTTTGCCATAGTTTTTCATAAATGCTAATTTTTATACTTTTTGCCTTTAAGAAAAGGAGTAATTCCTTAGTTGAAGGTTTCTTAATACGAATGTCGAAGTAATAAAATGTCACACTAAACTAAAGGTGGTTTTCCCTTGCTATTTAAACGATTCGATATCCCCCGTTCTGTCTGGGTCTTAATCTTGGGTGGTTTCATCCAGTCAACTGGTAATTCTCTCATGTGGCCTCTAAATAGCCTTTTTATGCATACCGTCTTAAACCGTTCATTAACTGAAGCTGGTACCCTTCTTGCAGCACAATCGGCAGCATCTCTATTTGGCCAATTTATGAGTGGTTTTTTGGCGGATCGTTTTGGTCCAAAGAAAGTAATGATTATTGGCTTAGTTGGAGCAATCCTCTCCGTTGGATCTATCGGTATTTACCCGGTCTGGGGGGTTTATGCACCAGCATTTATCCTGTTCGGATTAGCTCAAGCGTTTATCTTCGTCCCACTTAACGCGCTGATTCATGCCCTTTGGCCTGAAGGCGGGCGGCGAGGTTTTAATTACCTTTATATCTCTAATAACGCTGGCGTCGCCGTTGGCACTGCCATCGGAGGAATGCTGGCTCAAGTCTCTTTCCGTCTTACCTTCTCTTTGAATGCTGCAGGCTTCTTAATTTTTTTACTTTTGTTGTTGATAGGTGTTTCAGAACGAAAAGCACCCATTCATTCAATTTCATCGAAGCAATCAACAGAAGGGTTGACGAAAGACAGTGGCTTCAAAGTACTTCTAGCCTTATGTGGAGGCATATTTTTTACCTGGGGAGCCTATATTCAGCTCGTTACGATTTTACCCGTGGTAATGAACCAACTCGGATTTTCTCTTTTTTCTTACAGTGTGCTTTGGACGCTGAACGGCGTCTTCATCGTTACTTTGCAGCCCTTCATCAATTGGGTCATCAAGGCTTGGGCAAAGTCATTCGAACGACAATTTTACCTCGCCGCTGTTCTCTTAACCATCGGGTATGTCATTCTCCTGGGCAAGCTACCGTATATATCCTACATTATCGCCATGCTCATTCTAACCCTTGGTGAAATGCTGATTTTGCCTGCGGTTCCAGCAGCTGCTGCTCAACTTGCCCCACAAGGAAAGACTGGAGCTTATCAAGGAATCATTGGAGGTGCTTCGTCTGGAGGGCGAATGGTGGGTCCCTTGCTAGGTGGAATGATGTATGATTATGGTGGAGGATCTAGCGTATGGACGTTTGCTATCCTATTAATGATTGCTTCCTTGGTTATATTCTTTATCTATGGAAAATTAATTCAACGCTTTAATAATCTTCAAAGAAGCGAACCGTCAGAGCTAACTAATGAAGAATCTATAAAATGATAATGATAATTCCAAATTTTTATTATGAAAAACACTATGTCTACTCCGTGTTTAATTTACCCCCCTGCGGAAAGGAATCGAAAACGGAAAGCCTTCATTATTTCTGGCCAGTCTTCCTCATTAACCCGAAAAATCACTTGCGTCGCCGGGATTTGTATCGACCCTATAGTACAGGTCCAATCATCACTCAGATTTACTTCCCAGTCCGGGCCCAAATACAACCCCTGCCCAATCTGCTTTCCCCCAATCGAAAGAAAATAGTCAACTAAGTCTTGGTGAGGCATTCCTCTCATTTCAAGGCAATACTCTTTTATGGCCATACACACGCTTCTTTCTTTGAGTTACACTGACAACTAATAGCTGACCGCTGCCTAGTGTATTATTTACGCTCAGAATCATGATAACTTTTCTTAAAACCGTCGATCAAATGTCTGATGGCGATTATGGGATGGTTCAAAAGCATCCTAGGCCCGGCATAGCGCATGACCTCAATAATTCTTTGCTGCATTTCCGGTTTATAGCAGTGCACCGTGCATTTACCGCAGGTTGGTTTAAGTTCTCCGAATTTACAATGAGTCAGACGCTTGGAAGCATAATTCAATAAGTCTCGACACTCTGCACAGAGTCCATCTACAGGGTGATGATTACCCTTACAATATAGTTTAATCATTAATTCCACGGTTGCTTTCTCCCGGTCTAACCTATTAGACACTTTTGGCTACACTCCATTCATTACTAATCCCCTTGTCCATTTACATGGAATAGTTTAATTTGGGTATGTTAATCGAGAGTTAATACTCCACCCGAAGTAAATTTTCAAATGAGGGGGTAAGCCTGATATGGCAAAGAAGACGAACGACAAGTCGCGCAAACCCGATAATACTGAGAAGATTCCGCTTCCCTTTGATGCTGATAAAATCGGTAGAAATGTATCAAAAGACCGGGTGTAAACCCGGTTTTCTTTTTTTGTACTTTTCTCTATCTATTATTTAGGGAAATAAATTTAAGAATGACTTAGGAATTTCCGATTCATACCGCACCACTTCGCCCGTTATCGGATGCTTGAAGGCTAGGACTTGAGCATGAAGCCCTATTCGTCCAATAGGATGCTTAGTGGCTCCATACTTCTTATCTCCAATCACACTATGACCTATATCTCTCATGTGCACACGAATTTGGTTCTTCCGCCCAGTTTCTAGCTTGACTTCTAAAAGTGAATAATGTTTGTTTTTCTTAAGTAATCGATAGTGAGTCACTGCTTTTTGGCCGTCATTAGGGGTGCGACTGGAGTACATAATAAAAGCTTTACTCTCGGTCAGCCAAGAGGTGATTGTTCCTTGCTCCTTAGATACTGCCCCTTCCACTACTACAACGTAAGTGCGCTCCAAAACCGCTTCCTTCCACGCTTCTTGCAACAATTGCTGTACCTTCTCGCTTTTGGCAAACATCATCACCCCAGAGGTTTCTCGATCAAGGCGATGCAACACAAAGATCTTGTTTTTTGGGTCTCTTTTTTTGACATGATTACTTAATATACTATAAGCCGTTTGCTCTTTTTCTGTAGCCGTTGCGATTGAGAGCAATCCCGCCTGTTTTTCAATGATTATGATATCCGGGTCCTCATACACGATATCTAACCCATCAGGTTGCTTTTCTATCAACACTTTTGCCCAATTTACGACGACCTGTTGACCGATCTCCAAGGGATGATTGTATTGAGTAATCACTTCATTATCAACCGAAATTTGACGATGGGCCAGCAAGGACTTGATATCGCTTCGGCTTTTACTGGGTATTGCACCAAGTAAAAACTTCATTAACTCGGCCTGTTCTGTTACCTCAAGATGACTTTGTTTATCCTTCCCAGTCTTGGTTCTCAACTTACTGCTTGGTGTATGCATCCGATTTACCCCTTATCCTAGTTATCTGTATTAATATCTCCGATTACACTAGCCTCAATTCCTTTTCCAGAATATCTGGAGGATTATGACGTCATGCAACTAACCACCATCTCGGAATCCCTTAATACTTAAATTTATCCCAATACTACCAGTTGGCTTGATTTAGGTCAATAAATTTGGTAAGGAACTCAACTATGGATCTGAAAACCAGTATGAGCAATAGCATAATGTAAAAGGCTACCTTGGTATGACGGAAAAAAACCAAACATAATCAAATTACGTTTGGTCGAATTGCCGTAAATTCTTTAATTACTCGATGGCTAGGATTCCTAAATAAGTTCTTTAAACCTCTATGTACGCTTATACCAGAGGTGCTTCCATTCCATATTGACCCCAATCCTCTCTCGCTGGCCCGTATATCCCAGGGACTTTGAGGCCGGCTTGTCTCATCAGTACGGTCATTTGCCCTCGATGATGAATTTGATGATTAATGAGGACATTTAAGGTGGTGCCTATAGTCCATAATTCCCCATACATATCCCGTTCCTCCAAAAGAGTCTGATCAGTCCACTGACCTTTAATGGCTGTTACTATTGTAGTGCTTACCTCTTTGTAATAATTGGCGATTTCTTGAGCCGTGTCCGGAACGGGAGCTTCCTCACCGAGACCTTTAAATACTAACCCTGTTTTTTCCATCATCTCGGGGATTGATGTTACGATATGCCAAGCGAGCCTCCCAAGAGTACGATCCTGCACTGTAACGGTTTGACTAAGTGAAGAGTCTGTTAAAGCATTGAGTACTCGCTGGGTCGATTCCGCTTCCTTCTCCCAAGTCTCCAAAAAAGCAGTTAATGTTAAAAACATATTAAAGTCCCCCTCGCACACTAATTTACCCAATATTACCAGTTATCCTAATGCAGGTCAATCATCTTCTGCCTTTCGAATCGAAAGCTATCTCTCATAGATTCTGTTTTCTTTTTAACTCGTAACAAGAAAAAGGTGGCCTTTAAAAAAAACCACCTTCCATTAAGCACAATTCTATTTATATTGGTTAGCCAATCTCTTTTTAAGATTTTCAGCTACCCATGCTGGATCAATCGGGTTTCTAGCAATTCCACTGTCGATAGCAGCTTTTGCTGTAGCGGCAGCAACCGCTGGGGCTACTTCCGGGTTCAAAGTGTAAGGCATGATAAAGTTAGCATTAAGTTCTTCAGCGGAGACACAAGCAGCAATTGCTTTGGCAGCTGCAATCTTCATTGCATCATTGATGTCAGTCGCTCTAACGTCAATAGCACCCCTGAACATACCAGGGAAGGCTAATACGTTGTTCACTTGGTTAATAACATCTGAACGACCAGTAGAAATGACAGCAGCGCCAGCTTCAATAGCTCGTTCAATAGGCCAAATTTCCGGGATTGGGTTCGCTTGACAGAAACAAATGGGATCTTTAGCCATAGATTTAATCATATCTTCGGTCAGAACGTTTGCTGCAGATACACCAATGAAGACATCTGCACCTACAAGTGCTCCAGCTAGATCACCGCTGAATTTCTCAGGGTTAGTTGCTGCGGCGATTTGTTCTTTCCAGGGGTTCATACCCACTGTACGACCTTCATAAATGGCACCTTTGGTATCACACATAATCACGTTTTTAAGACCAACGCTCATCAAGAGCTTAATGATGGCGATTCCAGCTGCACCTGCCCCATTAGCAACAACTTTGACGTCTTCGATTTTCTTTCCGACGACTTTGAGCGCATTATAAAGTCCAGCCAAGGTAACGACTGCAGTTCCATGTTGATCATCATGGAAAATAGGTCCTTTAAAGATCCC
>DOPS01000354.1:0-18092 GCA_003512645.1 Desulfosporosinus sp. | reverse complement strand
AAGGCATCGACATCGCCAAAGGCTTTAAAGAGAAGGGCTTTACCTTCCATAACAGGCATAGAGGCAGCAGGTCCAAGATTTCCAAGTCCAAGAATAGCAGACCCGTCGGTCACAATGCTAACAAAATTGGCATGGTTGGTATAAATGTCGAGATTGGCGGGGTCTTTTGCAATCTCCAAGACTGGTTCTGCAACTCCAGGAGAATAAGCAAGCGTTAGATCATCTCTGTCTTGTGTCGGACATGTCACTCTAACTTCGAGTTTACCAGGTTTCACTGTATGAAATGCTAAGGCCTCTTCGCGAAGATTCTTAATGCGCGACATATGCATCTTCCTCTCACTATCTTTTTAAGTCTAAATGAGGTGACAATCTTTTAGGATGGATAAAGAGAACCATAAGTTATACTTTCTGATAGTTCAAGTAAGAAATTGTTTGGTCACCTCCTTGAAAAGGTAACCAAACAATCAAACGATCATCTTACTTAGCGTTTTTTGCATCAATCTCAGCTTGAGCAGCTATGATATCTAAAGCATTAAGGTATACAGGGGTATCAACCATTTTGCCATTGAAAGAAACGGATGCTTTACCCTTAGCAATTCCTTCTTCTTCGAAGACTTTCACAACACCGCCAGCCCACTCAACATCGGCAGGATCAGGAGAGTACATACGATTAGAGGGTTCGATTTGTCCTGGGTGAATGATCATGCGACCTTCATAACCCATTTGACGTCCTTCAGCTACGTTTTTCTCAAAAGCTTCAATGTTCTTGAAGTCAACGAAAGGAGCATCGATGGCTACGATTCTGGCAGCACGGCAAGCTACAGCCACATGCGCACGTCCATATTGTTGTTCTACACCTTCATTGGTTAATTTCACGCGCATGTCACGGCAATAGTCTACAGCACCGAAAATAGCGTTGACGTTTCGTTTACTAGCTAAGCAGCACTCTGCGGCATTGATAATCCCTTTGGCAGTTTCCAGCAACATGGAGATTTTAACGGTCCCTACTTCAATACCACGACGGCGCTCTAGTTCTTCAAGTTTCCAGTCAAGACGCTGTACGTCAGCGGCGCATCCGGTTTTAGCTAAGGTTACTCCATTAAGGCCTTCATAGACAATAGCTTCCAGATCATCGTTCGTTAATTCAGTTTCCCAGTTATTAATACGAACATATACTTCTGCACCGCCAGTGCCTGCATACTTGAGGTTTTCGCGAACGATTTGACGAGCAACTTCTTTCTCAGCTGGTGGAACGGAATCCTCGAGGTCAAGCGTAATAATGTCAGCCGTAAACTCAGGAGCCTTTGCCACCATTTTAGGATTGTTGCCAGGAATATACATTACAGATCTCATGATTGTCATTAGTATTCCCCCTATAATTTTATTTTTGGCTTTATTTCTAAGGTTTTAAACCCTAGGGATATCATAATTCGCACTTAGTCTTTGATTTTCTCTTTTAAGATAATTGGAATATCGGTTGGGGTCTCAGCTACAAATCCTCCAGCCTGAGTCACTGCTTCCATCTTACTTTTAGCAGATCCACGACCACGCTCGACAATATTCGAGGCATGGGAGAATCGCATACCAGCAGGTGCCCATGCTCCTGCCACATAGATTACGAAAGGCTTCGTAAATTGACCAGCAGCAATAACCTCAGCACACTCTTCTTCTTGAGTTCCGCCGATTTCGGCATAGACCGCTACGCCTTTAGTTTCCGGGTCAGCTTCAAATAACGGTAATAGGTCCGCCATAGACGTTCCAAGGACTGGTTCTGTTCCGGTATGAATTACGGTACTTACCCCAAATCCCCCTTCTCTGAGCAACCAAGGAATGGTTCCTGACTGACCGCCGCTGCGAGAGAATACCCCAACGCTTCCTCTTTGGAAGAATTTATTGGCCCATTCTTTGTTCCCACCGAGCCAGCCTACAACAGCCTCACCTGGAGTAATAATCCCGATCGACCCTGGTCCAAGAAGTCTTGACCCCTTAGATTTGGCATAGGCAATCATTTCCATGATATCGTGGATCGGAGTGCCTTCAACACAAGGAATAATATTCTTAACCCCTGCATCAACTGCTTCGTATACCGCTGTTTTTAAAGCTCGGCCAGGTACGAAGATGACGCTAAAGTCGATTTCGCCTTGCTCACGGACAATCTCTTTTACGGTGTTGAAAACGGGAACTTCATGAACCTGTTCTCCAGCTTTTCCCGGGCTGGTTCCACCGATCACTTTAGTACCGTATTCTTTCATGTATTTTGTCCGTACGGATCCTTCACGTCCCGTTATCCCTTGGACGATGACCTTGGTATTCTTATTGATCAAAATGCCCATCTTTATCCCTCATTTAACATTTTGCTACGTTTTGTATCTACCTTACACTTGGACTATGGCTAATTTTTCGTTGATGCTATTGACGCTTTTGAAGGTACTCATCCAAACCTTTAACAGGAATCTCAATGGTTATGGCGTTGTTACCTTTGGTCTTACAAGCGAGTTCACATGCTAAACACTCAGTTCCGAGACGCAAAACTTCTTCCGCATCGCGATGTGCAACTGAAGCTCTACCTTGGTCGTCAATCCCAAGCAAACCTCTAGCGTACTTCTTGCACGCGTCGGCACATGCCTTTGTCTCGCATGTATCACACTTGCTGGTATCGATTTTGACCGTCAGAGTTTTTTCTGCGAATTCCAGCATAGGTTTCCCCTACTTTCCTTGNNCCCATCAGGAGTCATTAGATCCGCAAGGCCATTTCTGAGAATTTCCAAAGATTCATCTTCCCTGTTACCACAAAGCAAGAGGACACAAGGTAATCCAGACTTCTGAGTCGGGAGTACTTCCCTAAGTACCTTGACGATAGCATGGGCATGATGCCACTGCTCCTGATTTGCCATCATAAATCCGCCGAGCAGATAGCCGTCTATGTTTGGCTGGGAAAGAACACACTTTGCTACTCGATAAATCTTTGAACCGACGGGGTTACCACTTGTGTCAGCATAGTTAGCAGGCTTAAGACCCACTTGGTTTAGGGCGTCAAGTCCCATCATCGCTGAACCGCCACCAATAGGATGATAACCAATGTAGCCTGGGCTTACTTCATCATAGCCCATATTCATGAGGAACCCTGTACCACGAGCATCGGTTTCCTCGATACTCCAACCGATGAGATCCAATTCTGTAGGAGCTCCTGGAAGGTCTCTAGCAATAGAGATTCCGAATTCCGGATGGCGACCCACGGAACTATTGTCAATTTCCATTTTACAATCTGCACAAACTAAATTACCGCTGCCCGTCATGATGAAGGGATTAATCTCTAAGGTTTGACAATCGTATTTTTTGTAAGCCTGTGAAAGCTTCGATAGGAAACTAGCAAACTTGCTAAGGTCTTGAGCCGGGATTCCAGCTCGAGCACACACATCAACTGCGTCATAAATTTGTAAACCATTAATAGGATCGATGTTAACTTTAAAAAGCAACTCTTCCGGGACACTTTCGATGTCCATTCCGCCCTCAGTGCTAAACATGAGCATTGGAGAACGTGCTTCTCTCGCTCCGTTAACGACAAATGAACAATAATACTCTTTTTTAATGTCCAGTTTTTCCTCGACAAGAACCTGGTTTACGGGAACTCCCATGACGTTTTTAGCGAAAATTTCGGCTGCAGCAGCTGCTGCTTCTTCAGGAGTGTTAACCAGTTTAACAATTCCTGCCTTGCCACGCCCCCCGGCTTGAACCTGACCTTTGACGGCTACGGCCTTGCCAATCTCCTCAGCAATCGTTTTGGCTTCTTCATGGGTAGAAGCTACGCGGCCTTGTGGCACTGGTAGTCCCGCTTTTCTAAGCCATTCTTTTCCCTGGTACTCTAGAAATTTTGCCATTTCGTTATCACTTCCATAATGAAATTTTCTGCAACTATTTAGGTCGCTTTAGGGTCATCCATCATTGTAACTTTGGTGTTTTTTAGAAGGTAAACTCTTCCTTCCTTTTTCGATACTTAGCTAATTCAGTCAAACTCACTGTGCTAAATTACCAAATATCAAGTAAAAAGAGAATTTTCCCTCCCTTCTTCACAGCTTTTACACTGAGCTTAGTAGGATTTTTTTGAGATACGGAAACTAAATTCACTTTTTCTTCGTTTCATTATGTGAAACTCAGTTTCATTTTGCTATAAGACTATTATCCATCTATTTGTCTCAATAGTCAACAGAATAATTAGTCGATTTTTCAAAACATTTTTATCTGCAATTAACCACATTAATACTCCCCCTGCCAATAGTCACTCTCGACGTCCAAGGGGGCAAAGGCATTAATCTTACACCTACTTACAATTTTACAGTCTCTACAGGAACTGGACCGGCTATACCAATAAACACAAAGCGATCGTTCCCTGTATTGCGCATACCGTGTGTTTGTCCGGCTTTGGCAAGAATAGCCATACCTTTTTGGATTTCTACCACTTGTCCTTCTCCAGCAAAATATTGGCCCGACTCTCCCTCAAGACAAATCCACACATCATCCGCATTGGGGTGTTGATGAAGGAATACTTCTTGTCCCGGTTCTAAACACCACATGGCTCCCAGGGTTTTATCGGACTGATAAACCATCACTTTTTGTGGAGCATTCGCATCAAATTGAGCCAATTCTCCCAGCTTAAACACTCTGTCTTCCAAATTTACCCCTCCTAAAAAAGTCATAAGGATAGGTCTAAAAATTTTGAATTTTTAGACGACCTTTTCTTAGCTTTTATACCCTAAATATCCTTATACTGCTGTAGTTTATCCGCATTTCCCAAAGTTATTTTAAGTTAAGTTTATCCCTAAAATAACGATGCTTCGAGTGACTAAAGCAGAGCAGAGCAAAACTAAATTGATGGATGTTAGAAGTTAGACGTTAATCGCGGAGAGTAGCGGCGAATAGAGAAACACTGCTCTAGTGTATAAACACCAGAGCAGTGTCCATACGCCACTTGGAATGTTCAGATCTGAACTCTATAGGTCGATGACCTTACCTGGGTTAAAGCGATTGCTCGGATCAAAGCTTCTCTTAACTTTTCTAAAAGCTTCCATTGCAGCGGGTGTAAACTCCTTATCCAGATACTTCTTCTTGACGAGCCCGATTCCGTGCTCACCACTAATTGTACCCTCGAGATCAAGAGCCATCATACAGAGCGCCTGTTCTGCAGCATGGACGGTTTCAGTTTCCTCTTTATTCCGTTGATCGAAAAGAATGAGCGGATGAAGATTTCCGTCACCGGCGTGGGCCACAACTCCGATGGTCACACCAAAATCTTTGGCTACTTTAAGGACTCCGTCAATCGCTTTGGGGAAATTACTCCTCGGAACCGTAATATCATTAACACCATAGGATGGTCTTACGCGGGCAACAGATCCGAAAGCACTGCGCCTTGAAGTCCAAATTTGATCCACTTCAACTGCCGATTGAGCAACTTTAAATTCTTTGGCAATTTTTTGGGCTATGTCACCAATCGTCTTGACTTGCCCGTCCATATCTTCTGGATATCCGTCAACCTCAATAATCAGAACAGCTCCAACGTCACGGGGAATCCCGGCATGGGTAAAATCCTCAGTCGTATTGATCAGCAAATTATCCATCAATTCCAGGGTTGTCGGAATAATACCGGCAGCAACTATATCGGCAACAGTTTGAGAAGCATCTTCAACTTTGTCGTAAATAGCCAGCATTGTTTTCTTGGCTCTGGATATCGGTATGATACGGACGAAAACTTTGGTGACCAATCCTAGGGTTCCTTCCGCGCCAACAATGATTCGAGTCAAATCATATCCCGGCTCACTTTGGAAATTACGCCCTCCCGTTTGAATGACTTTGCCATTGGGGAGAACGACTTCCAGACCCAAGATATAATCGCGGGTAACCCCATATTTAAAGCATTTCGGTCCACCGGAGCATTCACCGACATTCCCTCCTATTGTTGAGGCCTTAAAGGAGGACGGATCGGGAGGAAAATAGAATTTTTTCTTTTCCAGTTCAACTTGAAGGTCAAAATTGATCACTCCAGGCTCAACAACTGCTACAAAATTTTCAGTATCTATTTCATGAATTTTAGTCATTTTAGTAAAGCTAATGACCACAGACTCTTCAGAAGGAATGGTTCCACCACTCTCATTCGTACCAGCACCCCGGGGAACAAGTTTAATGTTGTGCTCGTTCATCAATTTGACGATTTCAACTACTTGTTCCGTTGTTTGCGGAGAAACGACTCCTAAGGCTTCACCAGATAATAACGTGCCGTCATAACCATAGGTGAACAGACCCACTTTGTCTGTAACAACGTTTTTCTCCCCAACAATTTCCTTCAGCCGCTTAACAACCGTTTGGCTTAACATATTCAGACCTCCTTCTTCTTAAGCCTCTAGACTTACCCCAGGGTTGAGAATCCCTTTGGGGTCAAATTGTTGACGCAGTTCACTGAGCAAACTTGTGGTTTGCTTCCACATTTCCGCATCATTGTAAACTTCAGCTTTGAGCTTATGACCCAAGAGGCCCTTCACGTTCCCGCCCTGGGATATCGCCAGTTTATTCACTTTCCTGGCAAAAGCAAGTTTATCCGTTCCCTCGGGCAGAACCAAACCAACAAATCCAAGAAGTCCTTCGACAATTACGCCAGGATAAGCCCCTAAATCTCCAGTAAGCGCTTCGAGCTGAGCCAGGGCTTGAGGCATTTTCATCGGACCAACCACAAACTCCACGGTACGCGACCGTTTGGCATTGAGGTCGGCGCGCACTTTAAGCCAACCATTGATCACTTGATCATACTCAACCTCGTCCTCAATGATCTTTACATCAGAGCCTCCACCCAAGGTAAGCACTGCAGCAACTTCATTAGCGATGTTTTTACCTGACTCTTTGAATCCCTGCAAATCAATGATCACAAGTTGCCCTTCCGTTCCGGGTTTGGCATTTTTCGCAAGGGATGCATTGATGAGATTCATCCGGGTCGGAAGCACATTCCGCTTAATCAGGGTATTGAAGGTTGCATTCGCCTTATGCATAGATGCGAAGGTTCCGATCACTGCTTTTTTAGCTTCCGGTGCAGGTAAGAGCTTCACCAGAAGTTTGGTGAAAATCCCAAACGTTCCTTGGCTACCGACAGCGAAGTGGATGAAATCTAAACCGGAAACGTTCTTGATACATTTATTTCCGATATCCAAGATTTCCCCTGTGGGGAGAACCATTTCAAATCCCAAAAGGAACGTCCGGGTAGGACCATATTCAAAGGATTTAGAGTCGGAATCTCCAATCGCAAAGCAGCCGCCAACCGAACTGGTTTCGACTTCATAGGGCTCCGGAGGAAAGTTTAATCCGGCTTCCGTAACTTTAAGAAGAAAGTCTTTATGAAGAACTCCTGGTTCGACCACCGCCACAAGGTTTAGCTGATCCATTTCTAAAATCTGGTTCATCCGGGACATAATCATCGCAATCCCACCCGCAATCCCCTGGGTATCGACGACTGCCCCGCTTACTGCTATTTTGACATTCTGCTCATTCGCCAGTTTGACGACACTCGAAACTTCAGACGTATTCCCAGGTAAGACGACGACTGCAGGCTTACCTTGACCTTTTAGATATTTAGCCATTTCAGAAGGGGAATCGATGACATTGGCATCACCGACAATCCCTTTTAACTTACTGATATTGACGTTACTCATGACTACCCGCCCTTCCACTCATTTACGTTCAATTAGTCTTCGTAAGCGTTGGCCATTACATCGGCAACATGCATAACCTTTTGTTTTTGACCGGCTTTGTTTATGCCACCTTGAAGTCTCAACATGCAAGCAGGGCAACTTGTAGCCACCAAATCTGCATTGGTATCCTTGATGTTTTGTGTCTTCTGAACCGTGATATCGGTTGACACCTCATGATAGAAGGCTTGTATTAAACCGGCTGCCCCGCAACAACGGTTGGCTTCAAACATTTCCTTATAGTCAACCCGCGGAATCATTTGCAACAATTGTCGAGGCTGCTTGGTTACCTTAAGACCCCGAACCATGTGGCAAGGATCATGATAGGTGATTGTTAGAGGACTTGAATTATGAAGTTTGCTCTCATCGACACCGATTTTTGCCATATATTCTGAAAACTCTACCACTTTTTCAGAGAATAGTTTAACTTTTGCAAGATACTCCGGCTCATCGGCAAAGAGCGTTAAATAGTCATGTCTAAGCATCGCAGCACAGGACGCACAGGCAGTGAGAACAACTTCGGCATCTTTATACTTATCTAAAAAGGTATCAATCGTTTTGCGGGCATTTTTTTTCGCTGTTTCGAAGTCACCATATGCATATTGCGGAAGACCGCAGCACACTTGATCTTTGGGAATAATAACTTCACAGTCATTTTTCGTTAACACTTTAACAACAGAATGAGCGGTTTGGTCTAAGGAGTGATTGAGAAAACAGCCCACATAAAATCCGACTTTATGCTTCGGCTGTTGCACGGTAATCTTCTCTGGGACCTGCTCCAAAAATGGTTTTTTGGCTGTAGGGAAGTTTCGAATATCAATACCGCGAAAATAGTCCAGTCCATCAATTTTATTGAGGACACTTTTGCCCACTCCTTTGAAAAGACTGAATCCCATACCCAACCTCTTCGGACTTGCTAGAGTATTTAAAGCAAAAGACTTAGCAAATGGCTTGATTCCTTTTCTTAGTTTTAGATCTCGCCGCGCAGCCATGACGAGTTCATTACCATGTACACCGTTTGGACAAGTGACTGCACATTCTCCACACAACAGACAGCTCATAATAGCATCTTCATACTCTTGATTAGGTTCTAATTTCCCATCGGCGACAGCTTTGATGAGCTGGATTCTTCCACGTGTAGACATTTCCTCTGACCCAGTCAATTTATAGGTCTTACAAGCTGTATGGCAACCACCACACTTGTTACACGTGTTGAGCATTTCGTATACGTCTGCCAAAACCCCCACTGATACTCCCCCTTCATTTTTCAGCGTTTAGTACTTTTAGCCGTAACTTTGGTTAATTAACCCCCTTTCGTTTCTCATTTTGTTTTAATATATGAAACAGAGTTTTAATATCTTATGAGTCTATTATTACCCCATTAGCGTAAATCGTCAATAGAAAACTTTCTAAAAATTATAATTTACTAAATTTATTTAGAATGTTCGCTCTGATGCATCGAAAATGGCACACCTGTGTGTTTGAAGTTTAAGATCTTTTATAAAAATCAAAGCCTAAGTTCGCAGAAATCCTTTCACCAGATTTTTTCATTTCTTCCCCGATGCGCACAATTCCCTTCTCTTCTATCCTACTAGCAGGCCCGGAGACGCTGATTGCTCCAATTGCCCGCCCGGAATAATCAAAGATTGGTGTACCTAGGCAGATAATTCCTATTTCGTTCTCTTCTTTTTCGATAGAGATTTTGGTGGCCCTGATTTCCCTAAGTTCCTTCAACAAGGTATCCTGGTCGGTTATTGTCTTCGGAGTGTAGCTAGTCATCCCTTTTAATTCTAAAATATGCCGTACTTCTTCTTCAGGCATAGTGGAGAGTAGCGCTTTCCCTACTGCAGTACAATGCATGGGAGCCCTACGGCCTACTTTGGAGTGCATACTGACCACTTGAGAACTTTCTGCTCTATCAATATAGACGATTTCCCCCTCATCATGGAGCACGAGATGGGCGACTTCGTCCAGAACTTTGACTAAGTCACTCAGCACAGGCGCCGCCACTTTGCGGATCTCCAGATCATTAAAGAAACGAATTCCCAATTCAATAATTTTTATCCCCAATTGATAGCGCTCATTATCCTTTTTTCTCTCCACATACCCCCTGTGACATAAAGTTTGTAAAATACGGTGAACCGTGCTTTTATGCAAACTAATGCGACTTCCGATTTCAGTAACCCCTAAAGGTTCTTCTGCTTGAGCAAGGACTTCTAGAACGTCAAGAGAGCGCTCAAGAGTTTGCACATATTTTTCTGACACTAATAATCCTCCCATCCTGACTGTGAATCTGTAAAAAAATTCAAAGTGAGGTTTTAATAGGTGAAACACCGTTTCTTAGAACAGTATACCTTTTTAAAAACAATAGTCAAGACGATAATTTTCGCAATTAATTATATTAATAGGCAAATTAAAAAGTTTGCACTTAACGGCAAGCCCTCAGAACTATTCGAAAAATTATGCCATTTCTAACTGGACCTTACTTCCGGTACCACCAGCCTCGGCAGGAGTAACGATCAAACGACGAGCAAGGCGATTTTTCAGTTCAGGAACATGACTTATAATCCCGATGGTAAGATTTTGAAGATGAAGTTTTTCTAGCGTGTTCATTACAGTTTCAAGAAGATTAGCATCAAGGGTTCCAAACCCTTCATCGAGAAAGAAGAACTCTAACGGAGATTCCCCTCGCAGCTGAATTTGTGTGGATAGAGCTAAAGCCAGGGCAAGGGCTGTGAGGAATGTTTCGCCGCCTGACAAACTATTCACAGGACGCCGAACCCCTCCGTTCGCATCATCTCGCATAATGAAGCCACCCTCGGAATCGACCTCTAAGGCATAACGTTGGTTGGTTAACTCTTTCAAGCGCTCTGAGGCATCTATGGCAACATTCGTTAATTGCTCTTGCGCAATAAACTCAATAAAGGCATTTCCTTTGAAAACGGTTTGCAAGGTTTTACATAAGCTCAGCCGACGGTTAAGTGCCTTTCTTTCAGCTTCCAGACGCATCCATTCTTCATGTTTTTCATTTAGCCTTGCCAAGGTTTGTTGCGTCACACCCCGCCTCTCTATCCCCTCGTTATGAGCCTTTTCCTTTTCCTTTAATCGGACAGGCCAAGCAAGCCATTCCTCTGGACGAAGTCTTTGTCCCTGTAATCGCTCTTCAACGTCTTTACGTCTTTGCTTATAGATCATGACCTCTTGTTGAAAGGCCGAGATATCCTGATCCATTTTTAGCCGCTCAGCACTATCACATAACGCACTATGAGCTGCAGCCACTGACGGAAAGTGTGCTGCTTGGAGACCCAGTTCTAGTTTGCGCCGGGCACCTTCAAGCCCTTCTCTTGAAAGATCTAACGTTTTTCGGTTAACTGCTAGGGTTTGCTCAGCTTGAGTCCATAACCCTTTGCTTTGCTCATAGCTATATTTAAGCTTTTCCTCTGTCTCTATAACAAGAGCCAACTCATTTTTAACCAGCTCAATGAGTTCTCGCGCTGGCTTCCCCTCAGTTAGAACATCCCATTTGTTCTTAATCTCTACAAGATCCCGAGCAGCTTCACTTCCGACTGTTTTGAGATTCTCTAGTTCCAGTTCGCATTGGTTTTTCTCTGCACTGAGCCGCTGATAAGCCTCATCCGATTCTTTCAAACCCATTTCAAGAACCGACAATTCCTGGTTTAAACGTCTTGTAGCCTGATCCCAACTTGTGTATTGTTGCTGTAACGACAAGATTTCCGTCAGATCAATTTCTCCACGTACAGTATCTAAGCGTTCTTTTCTCAGGATTTGTTCTTTGAGCAATTGGTTGAGCTGATTACGAATCTCTCCTCCAACACCCTCGACAGCAGCAATTTGAGCATTCGTGCTATGCCGCTTTTTTCCCACTTCAGCCAGCTGGCGCTGGACTTCTCCCAGCTTGCGATTCCCTTTCTCTAGTTCAGATTTCCATTGGTTTAAGGTTAGGCGATCCTTCGTCAATTGCGATTCTTGCTCTATTAGTTGGGACTTTAAATCCTGTACAGCCAGATTGCGATCCAGCAGGGAAAGCTCTTCTCGAGCCTTGAGAATCACTTGTTCTTTTGCTTTAATGAGGTTTAGCTGGTTTTGTTCGAGCTCTCGTTTAGATAAGAGCTGGGCCTTGGCTACTGCCAAGGCTGTAATGCTCTCAGTAAGTTTTTCCTCCAAAATCTGGATTTCCCGAGAGGCCTGATCTAGTTCTTCCCTCGCCTTGTATAAGATGGAGTCATCTAAGCCCTGAGCAGGTTTTGGGTGGTGAAGTGAGCCACATACGGGGCAGGTTTCTCCCTCCACAAGATCCTCGCTGATTAGCCCCGCAAGATTCTTTTGTTCTAGCCCTTTGACTTCAACCGATTTCTTCTCTATCTCTGATCTCGCTTCCTGGACGCTCGTCAAAATTCTAGATTGTTCATCTTCCCTGCTTTCAAGCTCAACTTGGACCTTTTGGCAATCCGCGGAGAAGATTTGCAGGCGTTCTTGTTCGTGGGTCACATCCTGCTCGGCCCGCTCTATATTGGCAATCCTATGCCGATAACGTTCTAAGTCCTGAGCTCGCTCACTCAAGCTATCCTCTTGAACCGGCGGATCTTGTTGCCTTCTGTCCAAAGACTCTGTCAATTGTTCTACTATTCCCTGGGCAGCATGTACCTCAATCACAAAGGTCTGCAGGGTTAAATGCCATTCTTTTATTTGAGACGAATTCTTCTCGAGATCTCTTTGCAATCCTTCCACTTGTTTAGAAATTATCTCTAGGGCTTCTAGAGCTTGGGCGGCTGAAATAACCTTTGCTCTTTGCTCCGGCTCTACAGAGAGTTTTGTTAGTTGGGTTTTCAGGGTAAGCTGTTGTTTTTGAGTTTCTGCTCTTTTATTGACAAGAACCTGGATCGTTTGTTCCAAATTCTTGCGAACTCGATCCAGATTTCCATAGTTTAGACGCGTTGCGCTTAACCGTTCTTGTCGCGCTTGGATATCGTTTTCTAAGCCTTTAGCTTGTTCAAGTTGTTCTAATCGGCGCAGACAACGAGGCTCAGCTTCTAATCGTCTTTTGTGTTCCTCAGACCACTTCTCCTCTGAAGTAACCTTTTCAATTCTAGCCGTGATCAGTCTCCTGTCCGAAGTTTCAACTTGATCCTTAGCCACTTTGAATCGTTCCTCTGTAACGCTGATTTCTTCTAAAATTGAACGGATCGATTCGGCCCGTTCAGCCATACTTAAGCGCTCAGCTATTATATCCATCTTTGGTTGTTCGGATGCCAGTTGGATCTCTTTGCTTTCAATTTGTTGTAACTGTTCTTGAAGGCTCCATAGTTCCTGAGCATGATCATACTCTTTCCTGAGGTTTTCTAATTCCTTGGCAATCTTACCTAAGCTTACAATTGCAGACTGATATTCAGCTTCCGCCTCTTTAAGCCGCTCTGCAGAAGCATCTCCTAAACCCTGTTGCCGTTGTTCCACCCCGTTTAAGGTGAATTTGGCCTTCTCCAGTTGGTCAGCTAGTCGAGTGGAAAGTTCCCTACCGTAGGCTTCGAGGGAAAACAGCCTTTCCAACATCAAACGCCGATCTTTGGGCTTTATCGTCAAAAACTCAGCAAATTTCCCTTGGGGAAGAACAACCGCTCGGGTGAAATCTTCCACTGTTAGACCTAGCACATCCTCTATTTTCTTTGTCATCTCATCTGCCTTGGAGGCCAGAACAGTTTCGACGCCATCGTCGATTTCCACCAGACGACAGGTTGAAGCTTTGACTGTACGTGCCCCGGAGCGTCGATAAGCGCGTTCTGCTCGATAGGACTTCCGTTGATTTCCCGTAGACAAGGTAAACATATACTCCACCGTGAGTTGCTCTTCCGCATAGTTCAGAATTCCCTGGGTATTATTGGCCGCTCGTTCGACCGTCCCGTAGAGCGCAAGCGTAATGGCATCAAGAATTGTTGATTTTCCACTTCCTGTGGAACCAAAAATTCCAAACACGCCGGTTTCACATAATCTTGAAAAGTCGATCTCCTGAACTTCCCTGAAACTGTTCAAGCCCGCGATCTTTAGTCGAATGGGTTTCATGCCGTCTCACCTTCCTCAGCTCTGTCCATCAGACTCCGAAATTCTGACTCAGGATAGTCTTGTTCGAGAGGATCGATCGCAGCGCTTCCCGCGCAACTCCCTCCGCCTTTACTAGGGTCAATTAAAGATAAGAACAAAGAGATTAATTCTTCCTCCGGTTCAGCTCCTCCCGTTCTATCTTGATAGAACTTACGGAAAAGTTCATGGATCGGCATCTTTGATCGGGCTTCCGCGACAATCTGTTCCGTCTCAGGGAAAATAGGGCGAATATTCACAAGACGTTCCCGCTGCTGGCGAAGAGAGTGGATATCTTGCGGATGCAGTGCATTGGCTACATTAACTTCTAAATCAATCCAAGCATGGAGATCCTTACCCGCATCGATCCAATGTTGCACCTGAGCCAGACCTTCCTTGGCCTGCCATTTCACCAACGGGTAACCCGAACTCAGGAAAATCTCCCGAGTTTCTACCGCTTGTCTAGGCTGAGCCTCCACGAGGATTACGGATTTGGCATAACCCGATTCGGAAAAGCTATACGCGAGCGGCGAACCGGAGTAACGGATCGGTGCAACCGCTCCTTTGACAGCCTGAGCACGATGTAAATGTCCAAGTGCAACATATTGAGCGCCGAAGGGCATCGCCTCTGCCTCAACAGTCGGGGCACCTCCCAATTCGATGGGACGCTCTGACTCAGATTTCATACCCCCTCTCACAAAGAGGTGGCTTACCCCAAGGTTGATTGCATCCGGACGAAAGTACTGCCCAAACGAGTTAAATAACTGTTGTACGCGCTTTGAGTATTCCTGGCGCAGGATTTCCTCATCTAGGCTTTCACTTAATACCTCATTGAGCCGAGACTCAGAAGGATAGGGCAGCATAGCCACGATAGCTGGATCTGGGCAACTGGGAATATGTAATTCCGCCCACCCCAGACCTGCCGCAACCCTTACGACTCTTCCTTGATTTGGCTGCACCAGTAGACTCGGGGTGAGGATTTGTTTCGGCAGACCATATAAGGTGATCCCATGCCTGACCGCTAAAGGACTGGACGCACACAGCCGTTCGGGATTATCGTGATTCCCAGCAATTGCTACGATCCCTCTCCGACCCTCATTCGACAGCCGATTTAGGGCGTCATAAAAAAGCTCTTCGGCGATGGCAGGCGGATTGACCGTGTCAAAAATGTCCCCTGCTATTAAGACAAGATCGACAGCTTCCTCTACTACAATCTCACAAAGCTCATCGATAAACTTCACTTGTTCTTGAATTCGACTACGCCCTTCGAGCGTTCGTCCCAGGTGCCAATCGGAAGTATGTAAGATTCGCATGGGTATTAACCCCTTTTCCTTTTAATCAATAGTTTCTCATAGTTTCATTATAGAGCATGTCCTAGACAAAAATCTGTGGAGATTATTGGCAGTTCACTTCTTTATACATTGATAGATTTCCCTTTTAGATATAGAATGTCTATTGAACTCATTCAGTAAAACTGAACGAGAACCACCTACTTATAGAAGTCGGATTGTCGGAATTGATTATGTAGCTATCGAACATAATATTGACAAAACATAACGAAAGAAGGCTATTAGATGAGTGATTGGTTAGTGCCGTACCTTGTTTTTAATGGGAATTGCGAAGAAGCAGTCAACTTTTACCAAGGAGTTCTAGGTGGAGAAAGCCAAATCCTGCATTTTAGTGATGCCCCACCCAATCCAGCGTTCCCGGTCCCGGAGGAGATTAAAAACTTCGTTCTGCATGCTGAATTAAGGAAAGATGGTCATGTGATTCGTTTTTCGGACACGTTTCCAAATACACCCTCCAATGCCGGCAATAACATTTCTTTTTCCTTAGAGTTTGATACAAAAGAAGAAACCAAAGCGATGTTTGAAGCCTTATCCGTGGGTGGCAACGTTGAAATGGACTTAAATGAAACGTTCTTTAGCCCACTATACGGTAAGTTTACCGATAAGTTCGGCATAAGGTGGCAGGTTTCCTGTAAGCCTCGATAAATCTAAAGATGGTTATCATTAAGATTTGCTCGTAAGTTTTAGGAACTAAACAGAGTTAGGCACCCCTAAGCAAGGATGATAAATCCTTCTTAGGGGCCCTGTCTTAAGCAAGAGCTAAGCCGGTTCCTCTTTCTTTGGTTGTAAAAAACGGGGTAAAAAGCTGATCATTATACATTGAACAAAATGGCCGTATATAACCTAACACAGACGATAACACAAAAAGGGTAGCGCAAATTAATCTGTCGCTACCCTTTTTGTTCTTAGTTAACTCAAAATACCTTAAAAATAATTCTGAGGTACAAACCTTGATTAAGGATAACTATTCTAACGAGTAGTTATCCTTATAGTTTATGGAAATATGTGTAGCGTCGCAAAATGGTGTATTTCTTGATTTGCCACAGCGGCAAAGAGTTACTCTATTTCTTATTTCATAAGTATGACCATCTGAAGATTCAATGGGAATATTGCCCTTAACAAAAATTGGTCCACTGGCTTCTTTTTCAGGATCCTGAAGTATTTCAATGGAAGGTTCGTATTTAGGTTCAATCGCTTTTCCCGTTTTATCATAGGCAACTAATCTGCCCGCTGGACACTCAGAGGCTGCTATAATTGCATCTTCTCTGTGTTTTGGATTATCGGAGTCTTCGGTAAGTTCCCATACGTTTCCGTCTTCCCTGTGACAAAAACGGGCAAATGCACATCGATTATCATCTAGAAGGTCAAGATCCGGTCCCTCAATCAGTTCTGCTCNNTTTGATTCACCGCAACGGCATAGCGCATATTGTTCAGACTGCCGTAATTTACGTCCATCCTTAAATTCATTTATTTTACCCTTAGAAACTATTATCTTTTCGGACAAAGGAACATTCCCCGTGACTATGTAAGGCCCATTTGCTAATATTCTAAGTTTATACTTCTTTTCATGGTTCATTATGTTTGATATCACCCTTCAATTTATTACGCAGTTCGAATTGGCAATCCGTTAACCATTAAATTTACCTATTACATTCATTCCTTTCGTTCAAATGTAATGTTATCTTCGATGATTTCAGCTACAATAAGTCCCCTGTTAAGCTCTAACAACTTTTCACCGCCCCCTGTAGGAGCCATTGGCGTTGATAACTGAGTTTCATTATCTTCATACAAGAATTCCGGTCCATTGCTGAAATTCATTAATCCATTTAGTTTCGAATTATCCTCTTAAATATAGCAAGCATTTTCCCTTGTTGCAAACATGGTAAAATTTAAACTAGCACTTGCTTTATGAACAAGCAAGTCTATTACATCCGAATCTAAAACCCTAAATAAAACAGATGCTTCCGAGTCCCGAATGATCAACTGCATGAATCTCGTCGTTTTTAACGGCTGATAGTTTTCTCCAACCTGGTCGCTGTGTATAGGGTTCCAACCTTGCCTTTGTTAAATTCTCCAGTGTATGAACTGACTGAGAGAAGTTATATGATACAATAAATGGACACATCCCAACGAAGGAAGACTCTCCCCCCACTGAAGCAGAATAAGAACACCCACTTCTTAGAAGAGGGTGTCTCGAACGTGGATAAAGGCCTATTACTGTAAGTTAAAGGAGAATGATCAATGGAAAAGTTAACATTTACCATGGAAAACTATCTAGGACGCTTGTGCAATTGAGCATGTCATCAGTAAAGACTCAATTTATGCTATGCAAGAGTTTCCAATTGATAGAAAAACCTTCTCCAATACTTAACACATATTGGAGAAGGTTAGCTGCTAGTTAGGTAGCTGCTTATCGGAGCATTCGGAGGATTCGCAGCATCCGGAGGATCCGCTGCAACCAGAACACTTTACACCCTTTTTTTTATCTTTGATGATTTTATTTATGGCAAGTGCAACGAGTGCAGCTACTATAGCAAGAACTATAAAATCTACTGTGCTCATACTTTCACCGACCTCATTCCGGCAGATATTTGTGCGCTTTTACTGCCTTTTCTCATTAAGTAGGCAACATATCCTACTATAATCGCCACAGCGATTAGCCCCCCAATAAATCCTTCACCTAATGTACCCGTAGTTATTAAAGTCCCTACCTGATATACAAGGAAAGCTATTGTATAACCCATACCCATTTGGAAACCAACAGCGCCCCAAAGCCACTTAGACGATTCCAGTTCAGACCTCATGGCACCTATCGCCGCAAAGCATGGTGGTGTAAAGAGGTTAAATACCAGATAAGAAAGTGCGGCTACTGCACTAATACCGAATATCGCACTTACTTCTGCACTGCCGCCAACAAGTGCTAATTCTT
>DOPS01000351.1:0-15252 GCA_003512645.1 Desulfosporosinus sp. | reverse complement strand
TCATTAAATAGTATCTTTCCATTAATTTGCATTTGACCGTTCAGAGGAAATTCAAGTCCAGCGAGAAGGCGCAAAACTGTACTTTTACCACTTCCACTTTCCCCTAAGATGCAGGTTACTTCACCCTGATTCATTTCTAGATTAAAGTCCTTAACGTTATCTACAGATGAATTCTTATATCTAAAGGACAATCCTCTTATTTCGGCAAACATTTAGATTCCCTCCTTTTCTCCTAGTTTATTTAGCAAATACACGGAGGCAACGCTGACTAGAATAATCAACAAGGCAGGAATCGCAGCCTCATGAATCATTTCATCCGTGGCATACTCATAGGTTTTAGTAGCTAGCGTATTAAAATTATACGGTCTTAGAATAAGGGTTAGCGGAAGCTCCTTAACGATATCCACAAAGGTTAAAGCGAAAGCAGTGATAACCGCCGGCTTAATCATAGGGAGGTCAACTCTAAAGTACGTTTTGGTTACCCCATTTCCAAGCATACGAGAGGCTTCAAAAAACTTCTTCCCCACTTTTTCAAACCCTGCTTCAATGGATTGGTATCCAACGGCTAAGAAACGAACAGAATAGGCAAAGATTAGCATAACAATACTCGAACTGAGAACCAAAGTGATCGAGTTGGGGTTCAGTGCTTTATAGAACCACTCTAGCTTACGATCAAAATCTACAAAGAAAAGAATTACTCCCATAGAAATAACGGCTCCTGGAATCGAATAGCCAAGCAAAGTGACCTTTGAGAAAAGCTTCCCAACCCAGTTTTCTTGAAGCCTAGAAAAATTCGCAATAATCACAGCAACCCCCAAGATAATTAACGCTGCCACCAGCGCTACTACGACCGAATTCCCAAGCAACTTAAGAAATGCTATATTAAGAACCTTTTTATAAGTTAAGGTACTCCAAACAAGGAGTTGAAGGACTGGAATTATGAACCCTAAACTAAGAAACATAAAACTGACGAAAAAAGCCCAAAACCCCTTCAGCCCCCTAAGCCGAGTCCGTACAATTGGCCTTACTTTAGAGGTGGTATAACTGTATTTTTTTCTCCCTCTTAATCCTCTTTCAAGCAGTAATACACTAATGACAATAGTCATCAAAACTCCTGAAAGCTTAACGGCAGTGTCGATATCCCCCATAGAGAACCATGCCTTAAAAATCGCAGTACTAAATGTTTGCACTCCAAAATAAGAGACTACTCCGTAATCATTGAGCACCTCAAATATAACGAGAGTCATCCCACCTAAGATGGCCCCCCTCGAAATAGGTAAAACAACCTGAGTAAAAATTTCCAGCGAGTTCTTCCCTAATAGCCTAGCGTTTTCAATGAGAGACGCTGATTGGTTGGTTAAAAACGCACGAGTGACTGTATAGACATACGGAAATAAGAAGACAGCGAAAATGAATATTGCTCCCTGAATGTTCATGATATCCAACCACTTCGGATTGACTTGAACTTCCAAGACATTTCTGAGAAGCCTTTGTACGACTCCAGTATAGTTTAAAATCCCATTATAAGTGTACGCCCCAATATAAGGCGGAATTGTCAATGGTAGAATTAGAGCCCAATTAAAAATCCTTCTTCCTGGAAAATCATAAGCTGAAATCAACCATGCCAGTCCGCTTCCAACCAAAACTGTAAATACACCAGTAAAACCAATGATCATCAAAGTGTTGGTAATATAATCTTGAAGTAAATAGGTTTTTATGTGATACCAATTTTCATTCGGTTGAACGAACAAATTCCCAAATAAGTAAACATTAGGTAAGATAATCAGTGCAACGAAAAACGCACTCAACATTCCCCATAGATTAAAGCTCCGTTTGATACTGCTACCACTCCTCAAATATACACCACCCTTAATCTATCTATTAACTCACCATACCAAATGAAGGCAGCCTCTCTAGGCTGCCTTCGTTGACTCAAAGAATTACTTCCAACCCACTTGACTAAAGATCTGTACAGCGTTCTTATTATTCTCGCCTAATTTCGTGAGATTGATAGTCTGTGGTTTAAAGGTTCCCCAGGACTTCAAAAGGTCTGAAGGCTCAACAACAGGGTTAGCCGGATATTCGTAGTTTGCTTCGGAAAATTGCTTCTGGGCCTTTTCGCTAGAAAGGAATTCAACCAATTTGATCGCATTTTCTTTATTCTTTGCGGATGCAGTTACACCAGCTCCACTTACATTAATGTGAGTACCGGTTGTGCTTTGATTTGGGAAGAAGACCCCGAGTTGTTTAGCGACCTTGACTTCTTCAGAATCCGAGGAATTTAGGAGGAGGCCGTAATAATACGTGTTCATGATGGCGACATCTCCTTCGCCTGCGACCACAGCCTTTGCTTGATCCCGATCCGATCCTTTGGGAGTACGAGCCATATTGTTAACAATTCCTTTAGCCCATGCTATCGCCCTTTCTTCCCCGTTCACAGCGATAAATGAAGCGAGTAAGGATTGGTTGTAAATACTGTCTGAACCACGGACAAGAATTTTCTTATTCCATTTGGGATCGGTCAGATCTTCGTACGTTGATAATTGGGATGGGTCTACCCGATCCTTGGCATAAACCAAGACCCTCGCCCGAACCGTTAAACCATACCATTGATTATCCTTATCTTTTAGATTCTCAGGAACGTTTTTAGATAAGGTATCCGATTCTGCAGATTGTAATAACCCTTGTTCTTTTGCCCTATGAAGTCTTCCGACGTCTGCTGTCACGAGAAGATCCGCTTGAGAATCTTTCCCTTCCCGAGCAAGACGCTCAATCAATTCATCGGATTTCCCTTCGATGACATTGACCTTGATCCCAGTTTCCTTAGAGAACTCCTCTAAGAGCAGCTTATCCGTCTCATAATGTCGGTCGGAATAAATATTGACAACTTGACTTGTCTTTTCCCCTTGCGGTGAACTGGATTCCGTTTGAACTGACGTAGTCGATGAAGTTGCTGAACAACCCGTAAGTACCGCTCCAGCTAAAGTAAGTACAGCAAGCATTCCTGCAAAGCGACGTTTTTTCATAATGTGTTTCTCCTCCCAAATTTCCAAAAATAGTTCATAACCTTTGATTTTTATCTTGCACGCGTTCAAGATATTGAAAATCATTATCAGTTACAAGTATACTTCTTTTAGCTATTTTGTCAACAGTTTTTTTGATACTCTGCTATACTCCCAAGAACTTAGATTATATTTCAATCAAAATAGGAACAATCTCCCATGTATCTAATATTGGTTATCAGTTAACTCCCTCACGCAATAAAGTTAAGTAGACAAACGCTCAAGATTATCAAGCAAAATATCTGGTTTTCCCTTCTCGTTAAACTAACTGCCTTAGTGCTAATTTTCCCTGGTTGGCTTATTTTATGGGTTGCAGTCCTTAGTGATACTTGCGCAGCAATAGTAGTAATATTAAATAGTATGCGATTAATGAGACTAGTCATTAGCAATTCTATAGTCCTTTTTGCTTATTAAACTAACTAAAGTATTTAAACCTTGAAGTATATCTACGGGTTCGAAACCAGTTACTACCCCTGGAATCTTAAAATCCTTGCTTAGAAATTCGTAAGGTTCACTTCCGATAATTGCACTAACATTACCCGTAATAAAAAACCGTCCAAGTTCAAATCTTTATCCTGAACGAGTGCTCCCATAACTGGGGGCACAATTTTATGGGCTGTAAAGAAAAAAAGATTGCATAAGCCGTTTTTTCTTGTCTCGATAGCCGTTACCGCAGTCATCGGTGCGGTCGTTTCAAAGCCTACTGCCAAAAAAACAATCTGTTTAGAAGGATTGTCCGCAGCAATGGTGAGGCAGTCCATAGGAGAGTACACTAGTCTAATATCTGCACCTTCCGCCTTTTTCTTAAGGAGCGAGCTTTTTCTATCTCAAAACTCTTCCTGGAACAGCAAGACACACACTAATCTCTCCTTTTTGAGTCCATAAAAGTATATTAATCAGATACATGCTTTATTAAATTGACTATTAATGTTCACTTGCTGACTTAACCATGAGCATAATTCATCGATACCCTGATCTTGGTCTTTAAGACAGGATGTCTCGAAAATAGTCGCTAAGGCATTAAGAGAGTTAATGTCTTTGTAGAACTCAGCTTTATCGAAATTAGTCAGTTCCAATAAATCCATTTTGTTTAAAATAATTGCCCCACTGTTCTCAAACATTCGCGGATATTTCAATGGTTTGTCATTACCTTCCGTGGTACTCAATACTGTGATCTTTATGTCTTCACCCAGTTCAAAAGCCGCTGGGCAGACTAAATTGCCGACATTTTCTATCACAAGCAAATCCACATTATCCAGGTTTAAAGAATCTAAGGCACCTTTGATCATCTTTCCATCCAAGTGACAAGCTCCCCCTGTGTTGATCTGAACCACTGGGACCCCTTGTGCCTCGATTCTTTCGGCGTCCTTAGTTGTGTACAAGTCCCCTTCAATAACTGCAATTTTAATTCTATCTTTAAGTTTTGAAATGATCTTTTCCAGCAGCGATGTCTTACCAGAACCTGGTGAACTCATCATGTTAATAACATAGATCCCTTTATCGTTGAGCAATCGTTTATTTTGAGAGGTTATCTCCTCATTTGTATGGAGGATGTTGGCAACTACCTTAATCTCACTCATCGTTTAGTCTCCTTCAATGGTATTGATATAAAGCTCATACCCACGAATAATGTTCGTACAGAACTTGTTGCAGCTGGGACATAGCTTGTTAAAATGTTCGATTGGAAATTCTAGATTACAATTCTTGCACTCACCTAATGCGCTTACGATTTCTATGTTCAATGTGGACTCTTCCAGCATCGTACCTTTGATACAGCTGTCGAAAGCAAACTCTAAGGATTCAGGCATGACACCGGATAGCTCGCTTATTCTTAAAGAAACATTATTTATTTTTATTAGATTATTTTCAAGGGCTTGCTTGGTGACTATTTCAATTACGCTTTGGATAATGGAAACTTCATGCATTAGTTTCACCTAAGACTACTTTAACATCTAAGAGTAGCTCTTTCTTAATATTCGCAATCACTTCAGGTATTTTGGCATACATCAGGTCCGTCATTTCTAAATTAACCGAGATTGTTTTCGGTTCTATACCAAAGATAACGACCTCAGGATATTGACCCATCATATTTGCCATTTTCACAACATCCAAGATCTGAACATCATGAATAGAAAGGTTTTCTTTTTGATAATTCTTAATATCTTCCGGTTTTATTTTATAGATAGTGCCTGGTTTCAAGCCTGCTCTCAAACAATCGACCACGATGACCTTTCTATAGTCCAAAAAGTAGCCAAGTGTATCTAGGGTGGAAGTACCTCCATCGACTAACTCAATCGTCGATGGAAGCGTTTCATTTTCAAGGTGTGTTATGACATGAACTCCCACGCCATCATCCTGCATAAGAATGTTACCAATTCCTATAATGACAGTGTCCTTCATCACTAAACTCCTTGGGGTTGTACCACAAAGTTGGACATTTCCATTCCCTCAGGCGACATCACATGAACGGAGCATCCTGTGCAGGGGTCGAAGGAGTGAACGATTCTTAAAAGCTCCACGGGTTGCGAAGTATTCTCAACATGCGTTCCAATTAAAGCCTTTTCCATCGGCCCTACAATGCCGGCATCATCCATAGGTGAAGCGTTCCAGCAAGTTGGAGTTACGATTTGGTATTTCGTAATTTTTGAACTTGCTACAGATAACCAGTGACCGAGTGCTCCTCTGGGTGCCTCAGTTAACCCTATTCCAGAGCCAGAAGCAGGAGTTCCTAAATTAGTAAACTGATTTTGACCGACAACCACTTGATTCAACCAGGTTTGCATATTAACCGCAATGTTATTCGTTTCTGTGAAGCGCGCTAAGTGCCTGTCCATGACAGAAACATCGCGACGATACTCTCCCGTGAGCCATGTTCTTGCTATGCTGCCCGCTTCATAAGCAGCTCCATTATATCTCGGGGCCTTTAACCAAGTGTAAGCACCTGCTTTACCAAAGCTTGGAGTCGTCGTCTCGGAGGCCGGATTAGAGCCTGATGGTGACGAATACCAAGAATGTCCCACATATTCTTTGATATTTGTCTGTGTAAAGCTCCCGATCGTGCCATTAGTTACCGTTCCTGCCGGGTATAGCTTATTTCCAGACGTATTTGTATCAAAGACCCCAAAGGATATCAAATTGCCATACCCTTTGCCAACCGTATAATAGTCGCTATAAGTCGACGCTAATTTGTTGACGTCAGTTGCATACGTAGTTTGAATGAACGACGTAATAGTATTTAAATAATTACGAAAGTTTGTAATGTCTGTCGCGGACGGGATTGCGGTAACTCCACCAGGAACTACGTTGCCGACATGGGGAAGCTTTCCGCCAAAGATGGCTCCCATTTCATGGGCTTGTCTTCTTATAGATAACGCTGCGACATAGTTATTAATCAAGGCTTGACTGTCGGTCGCATTAAATCTGAAATCCTGCGTATATCCGGGCGTCCACGGGTGCATTTGTGGGCCTTGAACATAGTCCATTAAAGCTAGTTGGTAAAAGTGCAAAACATTGCTTGAGATGAAGTTAGCGCCCTGAATCAAGTTTCTTAATAATAAGTTCTGAAGACTTGGTGTAAACCCTGCGGCTTGTTCAGTAGCCTTTGCGGAATCAATAGCGTGAGAAACTGGGCAAACACCACAAATCCGTTGGGTTAGAAACGCTGCATCCTTCGGACCCCTTCCGATCAGCATATTTTCAAAATCCCTATATAAATTACCCGTTGCTTGAGCAGCGGTTACAATATTATTGGCATCAAGGGTTACTGAAACTTTCAAATGTCCTTCGAGTCGAGTAATCGGATCTAATACTATTGTACTCAATTGATTTCATCCCTTCCCTTAATAAATTACTCATTATACCTTACATAGAGGATTCGCTGGGAAATCAGGATTCGCACATCCTATACAAGGATAGTTAACCCCAATGCACCATGCTTGTCCATTATTCCATTTCATTGAAGGGCATACATTTTGAGTACCAGGTCCTTTACAGCCTACGTTTTTATAACACCCATATTGCCCCAGTTGTTTTACAACAGTGGTTCCTTTTCGCGGACACATACTATGGATCTTTGTTCCAAAATAGTTACTTGGTCGGTTAGACCTATCAAGTGAAGGCATGCCAATGAGAATTAAATCTAAAAGTGTTTGAATAAGAACCGTTGGATGAATCGGGCATCCAGGTAGATTAACCACAGGGTTTACAGTCTTTCCACTAAGTATAGAGCTGGCGGTTAGACAACCCGTTGCATTGGTTCCTGCAGCCGAAACCCCTCCAAAGGAAGCACAAGTTCCTGCTGCAACCACATATTTTGCCATTGGTCCATACTTCAAGACAGCTTGTTCCATGGTTAAGTGAGTTCCATCAACTTCTCCAATGACACAATAGTTTCCATTGGCACCAGTTGGCACTGCACCCTCAATCACTAGAATAAACTGCCCCTTATATTGAGTTGCACTTTGGTCTAAGGTTTGCATTGCTAGGTCACCAGAAGCGGTCATTAGGGTGCTGTTATACTTCATACTGATTTTGTTTAAGAGAACATTGTCAATAGTAGTGGGATTAGTAACATTTAACGTCGATACTGTACAACCTGAGCACCCTGATCCTTGAGCCAAATAATCGGTGGATCTGTTTCAGCTGCAAGAACATTGCTAACACTACCAAGACTGACTTCTATACCTAGGGCTACTGCTGCTGCGACGGACCATTTTAGAAATTCTCTTCTGCTGATTTGCATAATGTCCTGTCCCTCCTTAATCTATTGAAACCTGTGTGTCTACTTAATTTATTAGTGCGACTTAAGTATTGATATGATAATCATTCTCAATATGTGTGTTAAAAAATTACTCCTCTCATTCAGGAGCACTACACTTCTTCCCGTTACATACTTAATGGTAGTTAGCCAGCGGGTAAATAAGTTCTCGTACTTTTGTCCTGGCTTCTAAAAAGCTCTCGTACCTCTTATTAGACAACTTTTCATTACCATATATTTTCCACCAATTATCTTAACCAGTTTCAATGAAGGATGGCCGATATATCCTAGTACGTCTTTAAATGGATAGCCAAGAAAAAGTCCTATTTCATGAGGGAAATCCTTCCCATTTAACCTTGTAACCAGAAAATCAACATAACCTTCTACAGAAAATTGTTCTGGATAGCCAAGGCCTCGAAGAAATCTTAACTTTGTTTTGCTGCAGAGTGCATTTTCTAGAGAAGTGAAATGATAAAACAAAACTTGTACTCTTCCATTCTGTTTCTTTATTTCTCTTAACTTGATGTTTTTATCTCGCGAAAAGTAGATTTTTAATTCTTCCAAAGCCAAGTTTTTTCTTTCACCTTCGCTTATAGGGGTAGTACCAGCGAAGCTGTCATAGCCCGCAAACGTATGGATTAAATTGGAATCTTGGCAAAATTGTCACCCAAGCACAAAACATATGGTATATTATTACATAAAAGCTGGTTTTCCTAGCTAGGGATCACCAGCTTTAAAGAGCTCTACGAATTTAAGTGGAAATCACTGACTGATATAATTTCCAGTCAATAATACGTAATTAGGCAATTTCGAGGGATAATTTTTCACTTCCGCAATTAGGACATTGACTACTATATCCGCCACTCTTGTCACTTATGATGTAACCGCCTTCCATGCTGAGTTTGAAAAATAAATCTTTCATTGGCATACTATCTGTTTCATAATCACAATCTTCACAATAAGCATGCGCTGATATTCTTCCCTGTATTTCTAAATATTCTGGTGTACCATGAGTTTCAATCCGTTGTAATGCATCTTTATACTCTTGAACACGTTTATTCCAATCTTTTGCTGCCAATGCTTCAGTCTTTTTCCAGTCACCACAAGCAGCATGGACACCGCAAAAATACTTCATACTTTGATATTCAGGTTCTTGAGAACTTAACTTCGGTTGACCTCCACACACAGGGCATAGTAATAGATTTTCCATAATTCAATTCTCCTCCTCGCAATTTATTCACCTTGTCCATGCTACCCCTGCTTGTAAATAAGCTAGAATATCATTCATATTGCTATATTCATGCATTTTGGTTAATCGTTGTCCTTTTTCAATGAGATACTCAGTACAGCAACCAATTAAGAAAGCTTTATTATTAAAGCAGCCTTCAATACTTAAAGTCTTATCGTATCCTTTATTCTTATACCATTCCCAAAAGTAATCGGGCACACTTAATTACCTCCAATCACTGAGTTATGCTGCTAGAAAAAGCGTTAAGAAAATCACCCGGTGTCATTATAGTAAAATACTCTTGTATTTCTGGAGTGTAAAAGTCTAGATCCCCGGTGATAAGTATATCCGGTTGAGCTACCATAGCTGAAATCAGGATTGGGATATCTTTTGGATCTCGTATATATGGAGCTTTTACAGCGGAAAGGTCTTCCGGAGTGTATGCTAATTCAAACTCGATTCTCGTCAAGAATTGATCCCATTCAGGCAATTTATTTGGGAATCTTTTATTTAAAATCCGCGATACTTCGGCGATAGAATAGCTACAAATGATTAACTGATGTTCTTCGACAAGCAGAAGAAGTAATTTTCTAGAAACCGATGTTTGGGATATCATAGCTGAAATCAATACATTGGAATCGACGAACACACGAAAAAAGTTATTTTTTTCGTTCATTCCACATTTCCTCCCGGACTTGCTCTAACTCTTTTAGCATCTCTTCTTCAGTAATTCCCTTGGCCTGGGCTTCTGTGCTCATCGAATCTAAAAACTCTCTTAAGGCAATTACACTAGATTTTGTGATAACTATATTCCCATCTTTTTCAATAAACGCCACCTTATCACCTTCGGACAATTTTAATCGTTCACGTACCGCCTTTGGAATGGTAATTTGCCCCTTTGATGTTACTCTTGAAACTTCCATGTCCATAAACTTAGCTCCCTTCATTAATGAATTCCTTACATTCCTTACTTATATTATAACATGATATGGAAAATATATTCAACTAAAAGTTCCGGTTATTATTTCGGAAATGGAACAACGGCGTATTTATAATAAAGATTGCCTCATAAAGTAAGCTTCGGTATACTAATTCCAAAATGATTGTTCCGATACTCACTCTTTTAGGAACTTTGTTTGGAGGGGAATTATGAAAAGAAATTGGGAGCTGGACGAATTAATTGAGCATTTTACGATTATGCCAAGTGAAATGAGGTTAATTGAGAACAAGACGGGAGAAACCCGGTTAGGCTTTGCTGTACTACTTAAGTTTTTCCAGCATGAAGCTAGATTTCCAAGCCAAAAATACGAAGTTCCTAAAGCTGTGATTGCTTATATTGCAAAGCAAATTTATACGGAACCAGCATTATATGCACAATATGATTGGGCCGGACGCTCCATTACATATCACCGAACACAAATCCGTGAGTTTTTCGGATTCAGAGAAGACACCACCCAGGATACGCATGATATAACTGCCTGGTTGTGTAAGAACGTCTTATATCACGACCAAGAATTTGAACATGTCAAAGATATGGTGTATAAACGGTTTCGGGAGCTGAAAATTGTTCCTCCTACTCCGGAGCGTATTGAGCGTCTTATTCGGTCTGCTGTCTCAACTTTTGAAGAACAATTCTTTAAGGCCACCTATGAAAAAATGCCTAATGCATCTTTGTCCAAGTTAGATGCCTTGATAGAAAGTATTTCATCCTTAGATGAGGAAAAAGACGAACCAACTGGTGAAAATGGAGATCAACTTTCTTTTCATGAATTAAGATCAGATCCAGGCCGACCAGGTTTAGAGAGTGTCTTTAAGGAAATTAACAAGCTTAAAACGATTCGGAATTTGGATCTTCCGGATGATCTTTACCGGGATGTTCCATATAAAGTTTTGAAAAAGTATAAGCAGCGTGTGGCCACTGAAGATATCCGTGAACTACGTCGGCATCCAGAGCCGATACGCTACACGTTATTATCCGCTTTCTTTTATCTCCGGAAATTAGAGATCACCGATAACCTTATAGAGCTACTTATTCAAATCATTCACCGAATCGGAGTACGGGCCGAACGCAGAGTAGAAAAGGAAATACTTAACGATCTGCGGCGAGTTAGCAACAAACAAGGTATCCTGTTCAACTTGGCACAAACAGCTCTGGAATTCCCGGACGGGATAATTAAGGACGTTCTCTATCCGATAGTCAGCGAACAGACGTTAAAAGACCTGGTTAAAGAGTTTAAAAGCACGGGGCCAGCTTATCGGGAAAAAATACATACTGTCATTCGCGCCTCCTATAGCAGCCATTATCGCCGAATGATTCCCGAAATATTAGGCATCCTTCAATTTCAGTCTAATAATGAGGTTCACCGGCCTGTTATTAAAGCCCTTGAACTTATCAAAAAATATGCTCAAACTGGGTTGCATTATTTTCCGGCGTCAGAAGATATTCCAGTTGATGGTGTTATTCGTTCCGTGAACAAAGAAATTATCATTGAAAAAGATGATAATGGCCAGGAACGAATTAACCGCATTAATTACGAGATTAGCGCACTTCAAGCCTTAAGGGATCGTCTGCGCTGTAAAGAAGTGTGGGTAAAAGGTGCCGATCGGTACCGCAACCCTGATGAGGACCTACCGGCAGACTTCGAGATACGGCGAGAAGAAAATTACAAAGCCATTAATCAACCCATGGATGCCGAATCCTTCATAAACGCTTTAAAGCAAGCAATGATCGGGGGGTTGGAACGACTTGATGTTGGACTTCCCAAAAATCCCAAAGTCCGAATTACTGACAAAGGTAACGGATGGATAACCTTATCGCCTTTGGAACCGCAGGCAGAACCGGCTAATTTAACCCGTATTAAAGCAGAATTGTTACGTCGCTGGCCAATGACCAGCCTTCTCGATGTGCTGAAGGAAACCGATCTGAGGATATCCTTTACTGATAAATTTAAAACATCGGCAGTCCGGGAGGCGTTGAGCCGGGAAACATTACAAAGGCGCTTAATTTTATCCTTGTACGGACTCGGCACCAACACTGGCCTAAAACGAATTAGCTCCGGCGAACATGAGGAATCATATAAGGATTTACTTTATGTACGGCGTAAGTTTATACACCGGGATAACCTGCGAAATGTTATTGCTAAAGTGGTTAACGCAATCTTTCGAGTCCGAATGCAGGAAATATGGGGTGACGGCACCACTTCTTGCGCTTCCGACTCAAAAAAGTTTGGGGCTTGGGACCAAAACCTCATGACCGAATGGCATATCCGGTACCGGGGTCGGGGCGTAATGATCTATTGGCATGTAGAAAAGAAATCAACGTGTATTTACTCACAGCTAAAATCTTGTTCCTCATCAGAAGTTGCCGCCATGATCGAGGGTTTACTGCGGCATTGTACTGAAATGGAAGTCGAGAAGAATTACGTTGACTCCCATGGCCAAAGCGAAGTAGCATTTGCCTTCTGCCATTTGCTTGGGTACCAGTTAATGCCGCGTCTGAAGGCCATTCACTCTCAAAAGCTATACAGGCCGGAATCCGGAATGGCTGAAGCTTACCCCAATCTTCAACCGGTTCTTACCCGTCCGATCAACTGGGATCTAATCCGTCAACAGTATGATCAAATGGTGAAATATGCTACCGCATTACGTTTAGGTACTGCTGAAACGGAAGCTATCTTAAAGCGGTTCAACCGAAACAACCTTAAACATCCTTAAACATCCTACCTACCAGGCTTTAGGAGAACTTGGGAAAGCCGTAAAAACCATTTTCCTTTGTGACTATCTGCATTCTGAAGAACTGCGCCAGGAGATTCATAAAGGATTAAATGTCGTGGAAAACTGGAATAGCGCAAATGGCTTTATTTTTTACGGTAAGGGTGGAGAAATCTCTACAAATAGATTAGAGGATCAAGAAATAGCTGTTCTGTCATTACACCTATTACAGAATTGTTTGGTATACATCAACACGATTATGCTTCAAACCATCCTGTCAAATCCAAAATGGTTGAATCTAATGACTCAGGAGGACTTCCGTGCTTTAACACCTCTTGTATACACCCATATCAACCCGTATGGAACGTTCAAGTTGAACATGAATGAACGTCTTCCGCTGGAAGAGGGTGTGATCGCATGACTGAGAAGAGAACTTCGGCTAAAAAGAAAGCTAAGGAGTTGGCCAAGCATCTAAGAGGGGAACGGCCTGATTATGCTTATCTAAAAAGCTTATTTCAACACCTGAGAGCTGAATTGGAAATAGAAATACCTAAAACGTCCAAGAAGTTACCTTATGTTCCTACGGAAGAAGAATTAAAGCGATATTATGATGTGGTCTGGAAGGCTAAGAACTTTCAAGATATGATGATAGTTAAAACGCTACTCTATACCGGCGCAAGAGTAAGTGAGTTAATAAACATCAAGCTTACAG
Organism: Desulfosporosinus sp.; assembly: GCA_003512645.1. Classification (GTDB taxonomy): domain Bacteria; phylum Bacillota; class Desulfitobacteriia; order Desulfitobacteriales; family Desulfitobacteriaceae; genus Desulfosporosinus. The sequence goes on along the minus strand of DOPS01000351.1, from coordinate 1,783 downwards.
ACGTCGATTTTCACTACTGTCAAATAAGGATAAATAAAGGGAAGGGGAACAAGGATCGCATTGTCCCGTTCCCCCAGTCATTTAAGGAATTGCTGGCCATGCATGCTGATTCAATGATCAAAAAACAAGCCGTTTATCTATTTGAATCTTCGTGGAAGAAAAAATATACCGACCGGGGTATTAGAAAGATCCTGGGTAAGTATTCGGAAGAAGCAGGACTAGCACAGAATTTATCTCCCCATAAATTACGGCACTTTTTGTTAACCTGGCTAAAAAAGCAAGGCATCGATGATGCATTGATTCAGCCTTATTCCGGTCACAAAAGCCGAAAGTCATTAGAGGTATATTCAAAGTTGGCTATAACTGAGGCCCAGCAAGAATATAACGAGGTTATAAACAAGTTTCCAATTTAATCCATACGTTTGCGGGCTGTGACAGCTTCGCTGGTACTACCCCTTATAGGAATCTTGAGCAATTCAGCTGGTTTTACGCCCACCATGGTAGCACCTATAAGGTCCAATAAGCGAATTAGATAGCCATCATAGTAAAGGTTTTTGTGAAGCCAATCACATATTTCATTCAGTTGTTCATATATTACCTTGTCCTCCAGTATTGAAGTTTCCATTACACCTTCCCCCCCTTCAGATTTAAACAGGACCCTTTAGTTCTGTATGATTATTAATGGTATGTATTAATGCAATTGACATTCAATCTCACCTATGTAAAACGTATGTTAGCATTAATATTTAGTTTGGTCAATGGTAATTTTAAACTGTGGTGGTGATTGTCCGTTTTCTAATCTAGTAACGGCTCCGGAATATCACTTATTCCAGAGCCGTTACTCACCGTTCCGCTCAGGTTTCAGGTACCTCTCGTTTCTATTAACTCGGCATTTCTTGTCATGAGTTAAATAGTCCCGAAACAGACTTCAATAAAACATAATCTATTCATTAAATCTCAGTAACAGAGATTTTTGTCTTCAAGTCGAACTCTGTTGACGCTTCCGATACGCATAGTTCATCAGGTCAGTGACCTGTTCGGTCAGCAGGGCGTCGGTTATTTTAACCGTTGTGGAGCATTCAGGATTCTTGCATCTCCATTTTTCACCGACCCTGTTGTCCAAAATCCTTTCGTAACGGCTTCCGCATTCGCCGCAGATTACTTTGCCTTTTAAGGCATCCTCAACTCCGGTTGCCCTTCTGGGCACCGGTACCACAGCATTAAGCACGATCTTCGCTTAATGCCGATCGTAATAGTCGGTAAGTCACATATTGGCATTTTGGAATTTGTTCTACTATTATATATACCACCTAACTGACGTTCTATTGCGTTAAAAACAAAACATCACTTCACATGTTAATTTAATTATTCAGTTACATACCAAGTGTATCAAATTTACGAAGCACTATTGCAGCACCTTGTTTTTGCAACATTTGGTATCTTACCTCACTAAAGAACCAACTCTCCTGGTTTATAGCCGGCAGGCAATTCCTCTTCACTTAAAAATTTGAAATTGTCATCACGCAGTATGGGTAAAAACACTTCGTAGGGTATCCTGAAAAACTCACAGGTATAATTACTGGATCCGACCCACCTACCCTCATTGCCACTAAAATTCAAACCTCTGACAAATTTCGTATAGTTTGAGCAATCATGAACTGCTAAATCCCAGCTTTCTTCAACGGCTATTTTCATGAATTTCAGAGTTAATTCCCTACTCCAAATCGGAGATATATAGCCATGTCTGGAAATATACATGTTTTCCCCGTAATAATTGTCTATG